>CAYHZK010000066.1:0-10713 GCA_964361085.1 uncultured Planctomycetales bacterium | reverse complement strand
TAAGAATTATGAACTTACAAAACTTAATTAAAAGTTAACCGGACAGTACTGATTATTTCTGACGTAATGCCATGACCTGTTGCTGCAGATTTCGCGCGATGTTTTTATAAAGGCTGGATTTCTCCGGGGCGGCATCCTCGGCACCCAGGGCCTGAGGCGTCAAGACCGGCCCAAATCTGACCTTGATCGGGAACATCCTCGGGAAACGGCGCCCCCGCGGCCAGGCATTGAAAGCCCCATCGATATAGGCGGGAACAACCGGGACGTTCAGTTCTTTCACCAATATTCCGATCCCTTTTTTGAATTCGTTCAATTTCCCGTCAATCGAGCGTTGTCCTTCCGGAAAATAACACAGGACTTTGGAATGCCGCAGGACAAAGGAGCAGGCCTTAAACGCCTCCATGAGGTTAAAACTGACGGAAATGGGGATCAGTCGTCCGATTTTGATAAAAGACTGGATCAACCCCTTTTCCAGGATGGCGCTGTAACCCACAAAGTAGGTATTCAACACGGTCTTATAAGGAAGGGCGCTGAAGATGATGAGGCCGTCTAAGTAGGTGGTGTGATTGGCGCAGATGATATACGGCCCCGCCGGAGGAAGATGATTGCGGCCTTCGACCCGCAAGAAAAAAAACATCTTGAAAAACACCTTGAACACGGCGATAAAAAATACATTGACGGCGATCTCCCACCACGCGAAGGACGTTTTTATTTTCTTTAGCGTAACTTCCGCGGGCATCTCTTTTAAAACTTCGTTCCACTGCAGGACATTTTGTTCTTTGCCGCCCACCGAGGCCGCCGGGATAAATTTTTTGAATTGGTTGAGCAGTTCCTCAACGGTCTGGCATAAGAAAAAATCCATATTGTCCTCGTCCGAGACTTTGAGATTCAACCGTTCTTGCAGCGCGAGCAACAGTTCGATGCGGGTTAAAGAATCCAGTCCCAAATCCAGTTCCAGGTGATCGCGGAGATTCACTTTTTTGCCGAGCACCTCCTCAAATTGGTGAAGGGCAAAAAGGGAAACATCATTGGCGCCGGAGTCTCGGACGGCCTGGGGCAACGAAAGGCCCGACGCAGCGAGGGATAAATCGCCGTACAACTCCGCCAGCCGGTAACGCATGATCTTCCCCAGCCGCGTGCGCGGAAGATTGTCTTTGCTGATGACAAAACCGGTGATACGCTCATAACTAGGAAGCTGAATCGACAGATTCTCGAATTCCCATTTTAATTTTTCGCGGATGTTGATCTCGTTGGCGGACCGGAATTGCTCTTCATTGATGACAACGACGGCCCCCAGTTGCTCGATCCCTTTCAGGAGTCCCTGGGCCGGTGTCGCCAAAACCGCGATCTCCTTGACATAAGGATTCCGGCCGTAATGCCGTTCCACCTTCTCCGGATCGATGTTCTTGCCATTGCTTAAAACAATAATTTCCTTCTTGCGGCCGACGAGGTGCAAGTACCCGTCCCGGTCCAGAAAACCGATGTCCCCGGTATAAAACCAATTGTCCTTTAAGACGGTCCGGGTTTGTTCGGGAAGATCGAAATACCCGGCCATCACGTTAGGGCCCCGGACGGCAACCTCCCCCCGACCGTCGGCGCCGGGATCAACAATCCTCATCTCGACGTCTTTGATCGCCTTGCCCACACTGCCGATCTTAGGGGCCCCGGGGGGATTAAAACTGACGACGGGCGAGGTCTCGGTCAGGCCGTATCCCTCCAGGATCACGAATCCCCATTTCTCAAAATCCGCGGCCATGCCGGGGTCCAAACGCGCCCCCCCGGAGATCAAGAAACGCAAGCTCGGGCCGAGGTTTTTATGAATGTCCTTAAATAATTTTTTGCTCAGATTCAGGCGGAACGTTTTTCTCAAAACATAACAGGCCTTTCCCAGCACCTCGACGGCCGCTCTTTTCAGCAGCGGCAATTTTTTTATCCTGGCGTCGATGGAACGATGGATCTGGGAAAAAACCTGGGGCACGCCGACAAAAATGGCGATCTTTTCCCGGCAAAGACATGCCAGGAGATCGGCCGAATTCAAACCGGCGGGATAAACAATACGGGCCCCGCTGAACAGCGGCACAAGGAGGGTCGCCGTAAACGAATACGCATGATGCAGCGGCAGGATCGAGATGACCGCGTCGCCGGGTTGAACGATTTTTAACTCCTGAAGGGAGCGGACATTGGCCAGCAGATTGGCGTGGCTCAGCATCACGCCCTTGGGAACCTCGGTCGTCCCTGACGTATAGAAAATCACGGCCAGGGAATCCGGCGGAAAACCTGGCGCGAAATCCGGTTGCGGGGACGCCTCCTTCTCTTGCGCCTGAAACGCCGCGGAGTCGAAGATAAAAATTTCGACATGGGTGTTGAGCTTGATCTTTTCATAAACAGCCTGTGTCGCGATCAAAAGTTTGGCGCGGCAATGGAGAAGAATATTTTGAATGAGGGCGGCTGGAAATTGATTATCGAGAGGAACAGCGGTCGCCCCGGCGGACATGATCGCAAAAAAAGTGACGGCATATTCGGGCTGATTGCCCAAAATCAAGGCGACCTTGTCCTGCGGGCCGATCCCTTTGGCTTTTAAGAAATGTCCCAATTGGACGGCCTGATGGTAAAGCTCGCTATAGGTTAATTGCTGTGGGGCGTGAGGGTCTTTCGATGTGATGGCCGGGCATGCGGCGTATGCGGCGGCAGCCTTTGAAAATGCTTCGAAAAGATGGCTCTGGGATTCCGGCATAGTGACTTTGGGAACCACCCGTTTCAGGACTTTTCGACAAAGTATTCAAAAAATTGCGGGAACTTTTTTTGAACGTCCTGTTCGATAACGGACACCTTCCCTAAGTAAGGCCTCACGAGGCCATAAAAATCCACCTCGTCGCCGATACTCTCAAATTTGAATCCATGAATGGCCAACAGCAGCCATAATCCTTTTTCCATGAGCGTATACCAGCGTTCCGTCCCCAGCCTTTTGCTTTCACGGTACATCTCCCGGTAAAGGCCGAAGGCCATGGGCCGCGCGCGGCGCAAAAACTCACCGCTACTGCTTGCCACCTTGATGTCCTCGACCTGAGGCTCGTAGTACAATTGATCCTGGGCGCGACGGCGCAATCTCCGGCTGATGACCAGCCGGGAGATCTCGGCATAAGACGCCCCCTCAAAATGAATATCCGGGCAGTGTGTTTTGATGGGAAGCGGCAGCGCCCCGGGCAGAATCATCCTTAAGGTGCCGACGACCTCGCCGTAAGAATTGAAGGCCGCAAAATGGACGGACTGGGCGTCATGCTCATCCTGCTCTCTCTGCCGGGGGTAATCGGCCTCTCTGATAAAATTGCATTCCCGGCAATACACCTCAAACCGCAGACGATAAAGCTGCTCCATCATGGCGGAATCGTTAAAGTCGATCTTTTTAAAGACGAAATTTTCCATAAAAGTGGAGTTATGTTAATATAGTCACGACGATAAGTCAATTGTCTTGGAATTCAAAAACAGCCGCGCCGGTAAAATTGTACTCGATCAAAGGTCAATTTCAAAAAATTATCTTTGGACTCTTCAAAGCCCGTAAAAAGACTTCGGAGGTGAAATGAGCAAAAAAATCCTGGTCATTGACGACGAACCCCAGCTGATCAAGCTTCTACAAGTCAACCTCCGCGCCGAAGGCTATGACGTCGCGACCGCAACCAATGGGGTGGCGGGGCTGCAACAGCTTAAGGTTCAAAAACCGGACTTGATCATCCTTGACGCCATGATGCCCGCGATGGACGGCGTTGAATTCAGCCGGCGCCTCAGGCAAAACCAGCAATTCAAAGACACCCCCGTGATCCTTTTGAGCGCGCTCGTCTATCAGGAAGGCAAACCCGGCGATTCGGACATCGCGGACTTTTATCTTGCCAAACCCTTCAAATGGCAGGAACTGCTCGCCCGCGTTCGTTCGCTGTTGTCGGAAAAACCCTGAAGAGCCATTATCGCCAAACAAAAATCTCGCGGATCAATTGATACATAAAAACGGCGCCCCATCGCCACACCTGCAGTTTTCGCTCTCCCCCGACGCGCGCGGGTTCATCGCCTGGGATCTCGGCGATCTTCAGTTTTCTTTTTGCGGCCCGGATCGACAACAGCGGTTCCCAGCTCACATGGGTTTTAAAAAGCCGCTCTTCCCTTTCGTAACTGCTGTCTAAGTGCAGATCCAGATCGTAAATCAACTGCTTTTTATAAGCGCGATAAATCACCATGGCATCCGTGTAATGCGCGTGATGAAAAAGATTGATCAGGCTCGTGAACATCCAATTGCCGAATCCCGTGATGGTGTCGTCATCGTCGCTTTTGGCCCCTTGCGCGTAACGCGACACGATGACCATGTCGTAGCCTTCTTTCATTTTTTCGATGCAGGCCGGGATCAACTCGGGGATGGAATTGCCGTCGGGGCTGAAGGTCAGAAGGACATCCCCGGTGATATGCGGCAACGCCTCCATGTACGCGTGACGCATGCCCTTCTTCTGCTGCACGACATGAGGGCATCCTTTTTCCTTAAGGTACTCCAGCGTGCCGTCGGTGGATTGCCCGTCGATGAAAAGGAGCTGATCATACCATTCGGGCTTGATCTTCGGCATGATCTCCTTGATCCCCACAATTTCGTTGAGAACGGGAATGACCAGCGACACCTTCATAAAAACCCCCTTTCATCGTCGCGGAGCCGCCTTCACGCCCCGACGAGGTTGACCATCCGTCCGGCCTTGCGGCGCAGGGCTGTCCTGTAAATCAGGGCGGCCACGGCCAGGTCCTGGATCGCCAGGCCCGTCGAATCAAAGACCGTCAGTTCGTGGTTCGAAACACGGCCTCCCTTGCGACCGCAGACAATCTCGCCCAGCTCCGCGTGAATATCTCCGCTTTGCAGAAAACCTTCTTCGAAAGCGACATTGATCTCGCCGCTGTGGGACGCCTGCCTGAAATCATCGACGACAACCCTCGCGTCTTTCAAAATCGCGGGATCGAGCTCCTGCTTGCCCTTCGCGTCGGCGCCGATGGCGTTGATGTGGGCGCCTTTGGGGATCCAGGCGCGCTCCACAATGGGTCCGCGGGACGGCGTCGTGGTCACGATAATATCGGCCTCTTGCACACACTCCCTGACCGTTGCGTGCGCGGACATTTTCTCCGCCGGACGGCGCATCTCTTTCAAAAACCGTTTCATCAGGGCCGCCTCGCGGCCCCACACCCGGACTTCCCTGATTTTAAAAATCTGCCTGAGGGCGGCCAGTTGAGTCCGACCCTGAGCGCCGCACCCCACCAGGGCCACGACGGAAGAATCCTTGCGAGCCAAATAGCGGGCGGCCACCGCGCCGGCCGCGCCGGTGCGGATATTGGTGATGTGCGTCCCGTCCATGACACTCAGAGGAAATCCCGTTCGCGGATCGTTCAAAACAATCACCGCCATGATCGCCGGCAAACCATACTTCGCGTTTTCCGGATGGGCATTGACCCACTTGATGCTGCATCGGCCCGTCCGGCCGTCATAGGCCGGCATGGCCCTGAAATCCCCACGGAATTCCGGCAGATCCAGATAAACCTTAGGCGGCATCCGGGCATGCCCCAGACCATATTCGCGAAAAATCGTCTCAACAGCGACGATCGCCTTTTTCATATCCATAAGGGAAACAATCGTCTTGCGATCCAGAATTAACGTGCGCTGCTGTTTCATGGCGGAATTATCCTAACAACTCCCCGCGGACGTGTCTACTTTTAAAAGTAAAAAACGAGGGAACCGGGGCACAAGCTTGTTCCGCAAAGATCAATTCTTTATGCCGGCCCGACGAGAAAACCATGTCAATCCCGGGTTCGCCGCGTCATAGCGACCGGGGATCCCCGGCCGGCTGTTTTTTCAGCTTGCCTGAGACAAAGTCCCCGAGTAGAATATTTCGCGCTTCATGGACAAAAAGATGGGGGGTGAGAAAAAATGCGGATCCTCGTCATTGAAGACGAAAAGCGGATAGCCGGTTTTATTCAGCGCGGCTTAAAAGAGGAAAAATTCGTTGTGGATGTGGCCAACACCGGCGAGGAAGGGCTTTTTCTGGCCGAGATCAATCCTTATGACCTGATTCTGCTCGACATCATGCTGCCCGACAAAGACGGCATCCTCATCTGCAAAGAGCTTCGCAAAAACAAAATCAACGCCCCCATCCTCATGCTGACCGCGCGCAACGCGGTCCATGACCGGATTTCCGGGCTTAACAGCGGCGCCGACGATTATTTGAGCAAACCCTTCGCCTTCGCGGAACTGGTCGCACGGATCCGCGCCCTCCTGCGGCGGCAGATGCCGGAAAAGCAGTCGGTTCTCACCATTGCCGACCTGGAGCTCAATATGCTCACGCAGGAAGTGCGGCGCGCCCAGAAAGAAATCCCTCTGACTCACAAAGAGTATACGCTTCTGCAATATCTGATGCTCCACACCAACCAGGTCGTCTCCCGGACCATGATTTCCGAACACGTCTGGAATGAGGCCTTTAATAATTTCACGAATGTGATCGATGTTTATATCAAATACCTCCGCAATAAAATCGACAAAGACCATAAAAAGAAACTGCTCCACACCATCCGCGGCTCGGGATACATCCTGAAAGACCCTCGATGAAATTCAATTCCATCAAATTCGAAATCAGTTTTCTCTACACCCTCATCCTCGGGATTACGCTCTCGATCTTCAGCATCGTTCTTTACCTCATCTTGTTTTCGACCGTTTATCACGAGCTCGATTATGATCTTAAACTCAAGGCCGAAGAAATCACCCTCAGCATCCGGGCCTATCTCGATCTCGAAAAAAAGAAATCCACCGACTCCCTCTCCGATGCCGTTCAGGCCACGATCGCCGAGGAACACAAATATTCCCGGTGGTGGGGGGCCCTGGGCGCCGGCAGCCGCTGGGCCAAACAGCAAAAGAAAATCGATCTGGATCAGGTCTACATCAATTTTCTTGATCCCGACGAAAAACCGATTGTGAGTTCCAAAAACATCGACCAGGAACTTCTCCCGGATTTTCTCAAACTGGTCAAAACCTTCAAAGGCGACGCTCCCGTCTATAAAAACATCACGCACCTCACCCAAAAAATCCGGATCATCACCCTCCCCTTCCCCAACAAGGAAGGCCGTCCGCACATCCTCCAGGTCGGCCTCTCGCTGCAACCCGTCATGCAGCTTTTACAAAACTGGCTTTACTCCCTCATCCTCAGCATCCCGGCCATCCTTCTCCTTTCGAGCTTTGTCGGCTGGCTGCTGACCGACCGGCTCCTGAAACCGGTCCAGCAGATTACCGACACAGCGCAAAAGATCAGCCTCGAAGATCTGAGTTCGCGGGTCAAAGAAGAAGAATACGCCGTCGAGATGAAATCCCTGGTTGAGGCCTTCAATAAGATGATTACCCGGCTGGAAAAATCGTTCAAACATATTGAAGAATTCAGCTCCCTTGTCGCCCACGAACTCAAGACTCCCCTGACCATTATCCGCGGGGAGACGGAGCTGGCCCTCAGGGAAGAATCCCATCAGGGCAAAGACCGCAGGGTTATCAAGATTGTGTCGGAAGAAACGGCCCGGATGCTCAAGACGGTCGAGGATCTGCTCTACCTCGCAAAACTGGATTACCCGCCCGAGATTTTCAAATTTGAAACTTTTGATTTTATCGAATTTTTCCAGGAAATCGTCGAGCAGAGCAAAATTCTGGCCTCGCCCAAGAGGATCAGGATTGCCGCCAGACTATCCTCCGCCGCGCTGGTCATACGGGGAGACCGGCTCCACTTACGAAGACTGTTTTTCAATCTGATCGACAACGCCTTAAAATTTACAGACGGGGGCGGCCGCCTGGAAATGGCTGTAACCCGGGAGAGCCAAAGCATTATCATCGCGATCTCGGATACCGGAAAAGGGATTTCCGAAACAAACCTGATGAAAATCTTCGAAAAATTCTTTCGCGAAGACTATCAAGAGCTTGGCGTCGGATTGGGGTTAAGCATCGCGAAATCCATCGTCAAAATCCATGCCGGCCAGATCCACGTCGCCAGCAAAGTCAACCAGGGCACGACATTTACCGTAACCCTCCCCCTCGCCGCCTGACCGCCGCTTTCTCTCAAACCTTCGAAACAGCGGGGCCTGCCTGCAGGGTAAAAAGATTTTCAGATGACTTCTTTTAATCTTCTCTTAATCTCCGTCCTGCTATCATTCGCAAAGAGATTAGAAGTCATCTGAAAACATTCTTTGACAGGCGGGTGTCTGCCGGGGCATTTTGCCCGCGCGCAGGCGGCAGGGGTTCCCCACGGGGGGATGGGTGCCGCCGAGCACGGACAAAATACCCCGGCAGACAGGCCCCGCGGATATCCAGCAACATTAATTTTTGAATCGATTCTCAATATCATTTCTCAAAAAAATAGAAAAACCTGGGGAAGGTCCCCGCCTCTTCTTTAAGGACAAAAACTTTTTTGTTTTTCAGGACATAGGAAATTTCGCTCTCCGGATCCAGGATATTGCCGAAGATCCTCGCGCCCGTCGGACAGGCCTCCAGGCACGCCGGCAATCTTCCTTCCCGGGTTCGGTGCAGACAGAAATGGCATTTCTCGACGACACCCTTCGGCCGCGGGCGGTTCGACAAATAGCTCATGTCAGGATTCAACCGTTCCTTCGGGACATCCGGTTCGGCAAAGTTAAACCGCCGCGCCCAGTAAGGGCAGGCCGCCTCGCAATACCGGCAGCCGATGCACCAGTTGTAATCAATAACCGTAATGCCGTCCTTCTCCTGCCAGGTGGCCTCAACCGGGCAGGCCTTGACACACGGAGGATTCTCGCACTGCTGGCACTGCACCGGCAAATAATAATACCCTTCCTCGGGAACAGTCTCCGGATTGTAATGACGGGTCCCCTTTTCCATATCCATGGTCCCCAGGGGCATCCTCAGGACACTGATATATTGAATCTCCGGGCTGCGTGACTGATTATTTTCATTCACACAGGCATGAACGCATCGCCGGCTTCCGTTGCAGCGGGACAAATTCAGGGCGTACACATATTCAACGCCGTCCATGGGTTTGACATCCCGCAGATCGGGGGCAACGCCGTATTTCTTTTCGACCTGTTTCTTAATCCTTTCGATCACCCGGCCGATCTCCTCTTTCGTCATCTCCTTGTAATGCTTCTGGACAAATTCTTCGGCGGTGATCGTTTCTTTCAACAGCCGCAAGGGCGACATGGCGGCAATCAAAGACGCAGCGCCGGAGGCCACGACCGCCGAACGCTTCAAAAAATCCCGCCGGCTGACCTGTTCGCTCATCAGACCGCCTGGCTTCGAACGGCACTCTCCGTCGGACTTGCCGCCGCATTGGCATGTGTGCTCCGGATCGTCACTCACGCGCGGTCTCCTTGTGAGGCGGCGGGGCCGGATGAAGGGATTGGAATTGGGGCTGATGGGGATCGTGACACGCCGCGCAGGTCAATTTTCTCACCTCGCCCTTACGGTCGTCCCAATGATCATTCATGCGCCCGTGGGCCCCCTTCTCCCAATCGCGATAAATATTCCCGTGGCATTTCAAGCACAACACCTCGCTTTTGGAAAACGGAACACGGCTATTATTCATATCAACAAGATATTCCCGGTCGTCTTTGCTATGGCAGGTCGTGCAATAATTGTTGACCCCATGCTGCAACACGACATTGTCATGGGCCGAAAAAAACGATTTTTGAACGGACGACGGCGCGATGTTCTGATGGCAGTCGTTGCAGCGGTACCGGTGTCCGTCTTTTTCGATCACCGGCTCCGTCATCGGCTTGCGCACCGGAGCTTTGGAAAAATACTGCGGCTCCACCAGCGGATTCTTCTGCGCTTTCTCGACGGGCGGCCAAAGATTGAACGCAAAGCTCAGAGCCAGAAGAAAAAAAATTCCTGCCGCCCACCCCAAATGATCCTGACGATGATTGTCTTGATGCTCATCCATGTGCTGATTTTTACAGAATATCGCTATAATTCAAAGAAAATTTACAATTTAAACTCGGTTTGGAGATAAACAAAATCGGCGTCGTCATGAGTGCCGGTTTGTTTCATGTACTTACCGGCAAAGAAATGCGAATATCCCAGCATCACGTTGACTATCGGGTTCAACTGATATTGCGCCACGAGATCAACTTCATTCCCCAGATGGGAATTCACGTCGGCAAGAGCCGAGGAGGCTGTCCTCGTCACGGTTCTCGCGGCGGAATACCAGGAATCTTTGGGGGTATCCAAATAAAACAGGTGCAGGCCGGCTTCCAGCTTTAATTTCTTCATCGGCTTTGCCGTCAGCTGCCAGCTGTAATCATTAAGATTTTGCAAGCTGATAAAATCCATATACCCGTAAAAAGGATGATTCGTCGGGTAAAGGTTATCAAAGGTGTTGAGTTCCCCGTCGCCGGGATTCGAATCGCCCGAGGCGTAATCAAACTCAAACGCCAGCCGCGGCTGCCATTTAAGGCTTTTCATCGTATATCCCAAAATACCGACCGCCATCATGGCGCGCACGTCCTTGTCATTAAAGTTCCCCCATTGTCCCGCGGTGTCGAGTTCAAAATCGATACCGTTCGAGAGCGCCTTTTTAACGCGTCCACCTAAGGTAAAATTGTGGACCTCCCCTGATCCACTCGGGCCGAACGAAACGTTTTTCCATGTTGTCCGGTGGAACAGATAATTTTCGATCAAGGTCTCATTCAGGACCT
>CAYHZK010000065.1:0-10856 GCA_964361085.1 uncultured Planctomycetales bacterium | reverse complement strand
GATGGTCGACCGCCAGGGCCACATTCCCCTGCACCGTCAGCCACGGGAGGAGCGAATAATTTTGAAAGATGACGCCGCGGTCCGGCCCCGGGCCGACAACGGATTTTCCGTTGAGCAAAATCTCGCCGGAATCCGGCTTGATCAATCCGCTGATGAGCGAAATCAATGTCGACTTCCCGCTTCCGGAAAAACCGATGATCGCGAGAAAATCCCCTTCCTCAACGACGAGGTTGATATTTTTGAGAACCTCGATGCGGTCTTTCCCTTCCCCATATCCCTTGCAAACATTCTTCAGTTCGAGAAACGGCACGGCTTTCCTCCCTTCCTTCAAGCGGATATCATCTCGCGATGGAAACTCACTGCTTTTTGCAGCATGACCATGACACGGTCCAGAATAAAGCCGATGATGCCGATGGTGAAGACCGCGACCATGATGCGGGACAAAGAATCGCTGCTCCCGTTTTGAAACTCGTCCCACACAAACTTTCCCAGGCCGGGATTTTGAGCCAACATCTCGGAGGCGATCAAAACCATCCAGCCAACCCCGAGGGAAATCCGCAGTCCCGTAAAAATATAAGGTAATGTCGCCGGGATGACCACTTTAAATATTTTCGTCAAAACCCCCAGCTGCAAGACCCGACTGACATTGATATAGTCTTTGTCGATCGAAACAACGCCATGGGCCGTATTGATGAGACTGGGCCACATGCAACACAACGAAACCGTGATCGCCGACGTGATAAAGGCCTTCGGAAACATCTCGTTGGGAGTCACGTAAACGGCGCTGACAACCATGGTGACGATGGGAAGCCAGGCCAGCGGCGAGACCGGTTTAAAGATTTGAATAAACGGATTTAGCGCCGTCATGATGGTGCGGCTGATCCCGCAGAGGATGCCCGTGGGGATTGCGATCGCCGAGGCGATGAAAAATCCGGTAAAAACCGTCAACAGACTTGTCGCGATCTGATCCAGATACGTCGGCTTGCCGGTGTATTTGCGGATCTTCACCGCGGCCGTTGGATCTTCTTTAAGCTTCGCGGCGTTTTTTTCTTTCTGCCCGGCATAAAATTCCGCCTTCTTTTTTTGATCTTGCTTATGTTCCTCCACAAGGCCCTTGGCCTGGGCAAAGACCTGAAGAGGCCCGGGGAGCCTGCCGAGGCTGGTATTGATCCTGGAGGCCGTGAATGACCACACCATGAGGAATATCCCAAACGCCACCAGAGGAATCCCCATCGTGCTCCAGATGATCTTCAATTGGATTTTGGGTTCTTCCCCGGTGACCAACCGGATCCAGGGGGTCAGCCACCCAAGTCCGCAACTGGATAGTGTCTTTATCATTGTGTTTTTCATCGTTTTGCGATCTCCCGAATAATTCAAATTAATCTTTGATCCCGATTTTGAATTTCCCCAAATATTCATTGGGCTTTTGACCGTCAAAAACAACCCCGTCAATAAAGTCCCCGCTGGATGCTCGAAAGCCGTCCGTTTTGGGGATGTCGGATTCAGACAATTTGCCCTCTTTGACCAGTTCGTCGGCGGCCTTCAACCAAATGTCCGGTTTATAGATTTTTTTGACCGTCTCATGGTACCATGCGTCTGTTTTGGGTTCATTGATCTGTCCCCAACGCCGCATCTGGGTCAGGTACCAGACGGCGTCGCTGTAGTACGGATAACTTGCATCGTTTTTAAAGTAAATATTAAACTCCGGCAAGGGCCGTGTATCGCCCTTCTCATATTGATAAACGCCCGTGACGGGGCCGACAATGACATCATAGTCCGCGCCGATGTATTCCGCTTTTGAAAAAATTCTCGCGGCTTCCTGGCGATTTTTGCCGTTATCCTCATCGAGCCACATCTCAGCGCGCAAAATCGCCTTGACCAGCGCCAAAGTGGTATTCGGATATTTTTCCGTGAAATCTTTCCTCATACCAAAAATCTTTTCCGGAGTGCGGCTCCAAATGTGGTAAGCCGTGACAACCGGGACCCCAATCCCCTTGAACACCGCCTGCTGATTCCATGGTTCACCGACGCTATAACCATAGATGGTCCCCGCCTCGAGTGTGGCCGGCATCTGCGGCGGCGGCGTCACGGATATCAGCACATCGGCATCCAACTGACCGCTGATATCCGTCGCGGAATAAAGGCCGGGGTGCAGGCCGCCGGCAGCAAGCCAATAGCGCAGATGATAATTGTGTGTTGATGTCGGAAAAACCATCCCCATCGGGAAGGACTTTCCTTCAGCCTTATATTTCTCAACCAGGGGTTTCAACGCATCGGCCTTAATCGGATGTATCGGCTTGCCGTCCTGATGAGGAATATCTTTTTTCATCTCCATCCAGACATCGTTCGAAACGGTGACCGCCAATGTATTAAGTCCCATGACAACCGGGGCAACGATATCGGCCTGGGTGCCGAATCCAATCGTAGCGCCAATGGCCTGACCCGGCAGCATGTGCGCACCGTCCAGCTCGCCGCTGATAACACGGTCAAGCAGCACCTTCCAGTTGGCCTGGGCCTGCACCGTGACATACAATCCTTCCTCTTCAAAGAAACCTTTTTCCTTCGCGATAATCACCGGGGCGCAATCCGTCAGCTTGATAAAGCCTAATGTCAGCTCATCCTTTTCCAAAGTCTTTCCCGCCGTCGCCGACACCGGCAGAAGCAGGATTCCCAAAAATAAAGCGCACCGCAATATCCTCGATCCCCGGCCAAAAATTTTTTTAATTTTCATGCACAATCCCGTTCTCATCGTTAGTCCGTTGCCGTGTGACATCTTTGGCTCCTTTCGTCTTTTGATCCATTAAAATCAAAAATCCCAATCCAAACATGCTTGAATTGGGACGTCAATGTCCTTCACCTCTTTGCGACGAAATAACTCAGGAGGACCCCGGTGTCCTGAAACGGGCAACAAAAAATCCGGCCTGATCGTTCTTATGTGATCGTGCCGGACATCGCTGCCCACAGCCGCTGCGTTTAACCGTCATTGGTTATGTTCAACTGGAGCAAAGTATAGCCGCCGGCACTGACCCTGTCAAGATTTTTCTTAAGAAATCCGGTCTTTTAGCGACCAGTGCGCGTATAAGTGATCTCGAAGCCTTTGAATTCTTGACCATCCGGCCCCATCGAGTACATGCTGTAGGCGTAATGATCGTCATCAATGATTTTTAATTCACCGCGGAACGGCTTATGTTTTTCGCCGGTGACCGGGCAGGACAGGGAACCGGTCTCGGTCAATGTTTTCGTCGCCGCATCATACTGCCCCGCAGCGCTCATGATCCCCGTCATCATGCTGTCAATCCAGATGGATGAGTACTCTTCCTTGATATTGTCGTATCCGACGATCCCGATCCCTTCAAAGGGCTGCCCCATCGACAGGCCCTGGACTTCCTGCTTCAAAAACCGGCCGCCTAAAATCATGCTGTTTTCACTCGTGCCCTGAGATTCTTCCGGCGCCGCGTCTGCACTCATCCACCATTTCGTGGTGTAAGTCCATTGACCGGCCAGGGATTCGAGAATTTTATGCGGTTCACCGGGCGATCCATATTTGACCATCTGCTCGGCCATGGGATCCATTTTTTTCATGGAATCCGCTGCTTCCATCATGGCGTCCTCCTGCGCGCAAACACCCGCCAGGTTCGCAAAAACAAAAACCACCGCCGTCATGGTGCAATACGTCAATTTATTTTTCATCGGATCTCCCTCCCTGTAAAAAATTTTAATGATGGTTTATTCTAACGAAAAATTTTCAGAACTCAAATATTTATTCTGATTTCGGTCTGCTGTTAAAATAACCGCCGGCCGCTTGAAGCGGCTGGGGATTATTCTCCCGTGAGACCCAAACTGCGATCCCAAGCTTTTGATCGGCAGAATGTTCCGGGAAGCTCAACGATACCCCTGTTTGAAAAATTCCGTCGGCGGAGAGATCCATGATGATTTCCGAATAATGCAGGACGGTGAAATCATGCCGGAGCCGCGCGCCGCGGTTTTCGCCGGCGGTGACATCCGAAATCAGGCCGGAACCCAGGACAGCGACGTGAGCGACGCAGGCCCGCATACCGGCATTGTCCCCTTCCGGCTTGAAAGTCATTTTTAAAAAATCTTCTCTTTCCTTCTCGAGCAAAAGGATGCCGGCATGTGCGTCTTCCGGGTCGGGGATCGCGTCATAATAATACCAGTTCCGCCATTCCTGCCCGTTCAAAATAAACCCGGGGGTATAAACACTGTTGTTCTTCCAGGCCGCGGCGTAACGTCGTTGCCGCTCCGTAAACGCAGGATCGCCGAACCTGTCCTTCCATCCCAGATCGTCCCAGTAATCCACATGAAAAACAACAGGGACAAAATCCGTCCAAAGCCCCGCGTGCCGCGATAAGCGGGCGCTGACCCAATCCTCCGCCGGAGGGCAACTGCTGCACCCTTCCGAGCTGTAAACTTCGAGCAATGAGACTTGCGCGGGGCCGCTCTTTGCGAATTCCTCCGCCCACACGACAGCGCTGAATGCAAGACCTGACAAACCGACGACGATTCCCAATACGACAGCGATGATTTTTAAAGGCTTTCGCAGCATAAAAATATCACTCCCTTTTAAATTCGGCATTGCCGTTGCGCAGATCTTCCAGGACTTCCCAACGCTGGTAGGTCATGAGCAGTTTTTCTTCGACGGTCTCCAGTTTGGCCTTGGCCTGCGCGATGTCCTGCGGGGATTTTTTAAAAAACGACGGCTCGCACATGAGCGTCAGAAGCTCGTCCTGCTCGGCCTCCAGCGTCTCGATCCTGGCGGGCAGGCTGAGAAGTTCCTGCTCTTCCTTGTGGGAAAGTTTTCGCGACTGCGATGGAGGACGATTCTGAAAAATCTTTTCTTCCCGGTCCCCATCGTCCACAGCGGACGTGAGCTTCGGTTTCGGGAGAGACGGTTTTCGCTGGCTCAGCCAGTCGTCGTACCCGCCGGGATATTCATTGACCGCGCCCTCTCCTTCGAGGACAAAGGTGCTCGTCACGACATTGTTGAGAAACGCGCGGTCGTGGCTGATCAAGAGCAGCGTCCCGGAATAGTCCAGCAGCAATTCTTCGAGGAGCTCCAGAGTTTCCATGTCCAGATCGTTGGTCGGTTCGTCCATGACGAGAACGTTGGAGGGCCTCGTGAACAGCCGCGCGAGCAAAAGGCGGTTGCGCTCCCCGCCGGACAAGACCTTGACCGGCGTGCGGGCGCGTTCCGGCGAAAAAAGAAAATCTTCAAGATACCCGATGATGTGCCGCGGCCTGCCGTTGATCATAACCGTTTCGCCGCCGCCGCTGACATTTTCCATGACGGTCTTCTCGCCGTCCAGCTGTTCGCGGAGCTGATCAAAATACGCGATCTCAAGGTTTGTCCCCAAACGGACCTTCCCGCGCAGGGGCGGCATCTGCCCCAACAAAAGCCGCAACAGGGTCGACTTTCCCGACCCATTGGGCCCGATGATCCCGATTTTGTCGCCGCGCATGACGTTGGTCGAAAAGTCCTTGATCAAAACATTCTCGCCATACCAATATCCCAGATTGGAAACTTTCATGACCAGATGTCCCGAACGCTCCGCCTCCTGCGCCTGCATATTGACCTGACCGATCACCTGGCGCTGCGCCTTTTTTTCTTCACGCATCCGCTTTAGCGCCTTGACCCGGCCCTCGTTGCGCGTCCGGCGGGCCTTGACCCCGCGCCGGATCCAGACCTCTTCCTCGGCTAATCTCTTGTCGAAATTCGCGCGCTGCGCCTCTTCGATCTCAAGCGCCATCTGTTTGCGGTTCAAAAACGTTTCATAATCGCAGCTCCAGCTGAAAATCTTGCCGCGATCCAGTTCCACAATGCGCGTCGCCAGATGACGCATGAACATGCGGTCATGGGTCACAAACAACACCGTGCCGGCATAGTCTTTCAAAAAATCTTCCAGCCAGTTGATCGAATCAATGTCGAGATGGTTGGTCGGCTCATCGAGGAGAAGAATATCGGGCTTGATGACCAAAGCCTTGGCCAGGAGGACACGGCGTTTTTGCCCGCCGGATAAATTGGGAAATTCCGCCTCCGGGTCCAGCTTCAACTGAGAAATGACATGATCGACCTGATTGCTGATGTCCCAACTTTCGGTCTTGTCCAGTTCGGCCTGCAGACGGTCGAGGCGGCGCATCAGCTCGGGCGTCGCCTCCACCGACAGTTGGTGGCTCACGCGATGGTAATCTTTCAAAAGCTCGCCGCGTTTTCCCAGGCCCGAGGCCACGATGTCAAAGACATCGCTTTGGATATCCGCGGGAATCTCCTGCGGAAGGTGCGTCACTTCGATCCCCTGCTGACGGACAACCTCGCCCCCGTCAACGCCGGTGTGCCCGGCGATGACCTTCATGAGGGTCGTCTTCCCCACACCGTTGCGCCCGAGGAGAGCCACGCGTTCCCTGGACTCCAATTGCAGGCTCAGCCGGTCAAAAATGAGCGGCCCGCCAAACGCCACAGAAATCTCTTGAAGACTGATCAGTGCCATCGGGTGTTCTCTCAGTGCCGGAAATGCACAAAGATCCTTCCAAAATTTTTGTCGTCTTTCTCAATCCGGTGATAAAGCTTTTTGATCGCCGGTTGCTCTAAAAACCGCAGGACATGTTTTTTCAGCTGCCCGCTCCCCTTGCCGGGAATAATTTCGATGAGAGCGATCCTTTTTGCGACGGCCTCCTCAACAACCCGGTTGAGCTCGGCGTCAATCGTCCGGCCTTTGTTGAAAATATCATGTAAATCCACTTTGAGTTTTGCCATAAGCTCAAGACCTTCGACCTACGAAGACGGCAGTTTGAATTTCCCGATCAAGGCGCTGAAATATTCCGGCAGTTCGGCTGTGAAGGTCATCCGTTCTCCGCGGAACGGATGCGTCAGCGTGATCGATTGGGAATGCAGCGCCAAACGTTCGCGCCCGGGGTCAGCCGTTCCATATTTATCATCACCGACGACCGGATGCCCGTGGTCGGCGAAATGGACGCGGATCTGGTTTTTTCTCACCGTCAGAAGATCGATCCTGACGAAACTGAACTGGTCCGTTTCCTTGACCACCGTATACGCGGTATGCGCCAGCTTCCCCTGCTTACCAGCCGACGGTGTCGAATGCATCACGTAATCTTCATCCTCGACAAGATAACTTGAGAGTGTCCCGGACTTTTGCGCCAGCCGGCCGTGCACAACGGCGTAATAAATCTTGAGCGTGTTTTTCCAGTGATCCTTCAGGAATTTTTGCGCCTGTTCCGTCTTCGCGAAAACCATAACCCCGGACGTGGCCTGGTCCAGCCGATGCACGACATAAACGCATTTTCGGGATTGAAGACTGCCTTTGCGGACATACCGGTTGAGGGCGGCATGGATCGTCTGCTCTTTGTTCCACAAGGCGCTCACCGTTAAAAACCCCGGGGCCTTGTTCCCGACGATGATATCCCGGTCTTCATAAAGGATTTCAAACCCTTTCGGCTGGTATTTTTTGGGTAGTTTTTTAATTTTATTCACGGAACTCCCCGGCAAGCATTTTTTTATTCCCCCGCATACCGGAAGCGGGGGATATTTTTCCCGTCGACCTCGACGTCCTCGATAAACATTTTGAGCGGCCGGGCCCACAGTCCGCGCTCGCCGTAAAGGGCCTGATAAACGACCAGGTCTTCCGCCGTCTCGCTGTGACGCGCGACACCGATCACCCGGTAAAACTTTCCCTTATAGTGCTCATACCGCCCCGGTTGGGGTAAATCATTTTTCATGGCGAACTAAGGTATCATGTAACCTGAAAAATGTCCATGCGTTGCTGCGTCCGTTCGAGGCGAGGAACTCTACGGCCCCGGTGCCGCAGCTTTTGCCCGGCTGCAAAATAAAATCAGATTTTAAACGCTGAGGATTCTCGGGAAGGAAAACAAAAGTGGCAATGACTCAGGGGAAGTTATTTTTTCAATTGCTTGACTGCGCTCAACCCTTTGATGATCATCTCGTCCTTGTCTTTCAAATACGCTTCAGCCTTTTGCAGACTTTTGAGAATGTCTTCGCGGGATACGGGTTTGATCAAAAATTGGCACGCCGCGTTCTCAACGACTTTAAGGGTATTCTCAAACGTGGGTTGTCCGGTGATCATAATGATCTGGGCCGTGGCGTTATAGGCGCGCACGGATTTCAGAAACTCAATCCCATCCATTTTAGGCATCACAATATCACTGATCACGATGTCGATCTGGGTGGTTTCCATAATCTTCAAACCGTCTTCGCCGTTATTGGCCGCAAAAACAGAATACCCCCGGTCCGTCAGGTATTTGGCTAACAGCTGAACGACATCCGCCTCATCATCCAGAAGAAGGACTTTAATTGGGTTTGCTGTCATCACCATTTCCAATCCTTTCTGCCTCTTTAACGTCAGGCATGGCTTCTCGTTACGGATTTAGGCTAAGTATACCACCCGACCGGTGCCATTCAAGCGTTCAGGCGTTTTTTAAGAAACCGTTTTCAAAATCGCGTGGTGCCGTGAGACCCCTCCCTTTCACCAGTCGATGGGAAAATAATCTTTGAGAAACTTCCCGCACCAGTGTTTGCCCGTCAGGATCCCGTCAAAAAACGGGTCGCACACCCGCGCGGCGCCGTCCACGATGTCGAGCGGAGGCTGAAAATCATGGCGCTCCTGTTTGAATCTGGAAAGGGCGGCCGGGTCCTCGTCCGTCACCCATCCGGTGTCGATCGCGTTCATAAAAATGCCGTGCTTCGCCAGATCGCTCGCCGAGGTGTGCGTCAGCATATTGAGAGCCGCCTTCGCCATGTTGGTGTGCGGATGCCGGTCCGCCTTCTTGTAACGGAGGAATTTTCCTTCCATCGCCGAGACGTTCACGATGTGCTTTTGTCCGGTGTCGTCGCGCTTCATCATAGGCGACAACGCGTTGCATAGGACAAAGGGCGCGATCGCGTTGACGAGCTGGATCTCAAGCATCTCCGCGGTCGGGACCTCGCCTAAACGAAGGCGCCAGCTGTTGGTCTCGCGCAGGTCCACCTGCTGCAGGTCCGCGTCCAATTTGCCCTGGGGAAAAACTTTTTCCGGCGCAAGCGCGTAATCATACACGTACGGGATCTGCGAAAGCTGCGCTGAGGCGCGCAGACCAACACCGGGTTCTTTCCCGTTCCAGGCGATGGGGAGCCCCGGCTCTGCTGATATCGACGATA
Source organism: uncultured Planctomycetales bacterium (assembly GCA_964361085.1). Taxonomy (GTDB): domain Bacteria; phylum Omnitrophota; class Gorgyraeia; order Zapsychrales; family JANLHA01; genus CAYHZK01. The sequence goes on along the minus strand of CAYHZK010000065.1, from coordinate 1,672 downwards.
ACTGGAACGTTTTTTTGCATTCGTCATAATGACCGAGGAGCTCCCGCGCCCCGGCGGGCAAGGCGTCAAATCCCAGCGTTTCGTTCGCCATCATGTGCGCGTAAAATCCCGGCGGACGCCTGACCGTCTGGGCCGCGTTGTTAATCAGGATATCCAGACGGGGATATTTCTGCTCAATATAGCTGCAAAAAATCTCCACACTCGGCGTATGACGCAGGTCCAGACCATAAACGTGCAAACGATCGCCCCATTGGGCAAAATCCTGTTCACGCGAGAACCGGAGCGCGGAATCGACGGGAAACCGCGTTGTCGCGATAACCTGAGCCCCCGCCCGCAGCATCATAAGGGCGACCTGATATCCGATCTTCAACCGCGACCCGGTGATCAGCGCGACACGTCCTTTCAGGGACACCGTCTGAAAACGCTTCTGGTAATTGAACTCCGCGCAGCGCGGGCACATTGCATCATAAAAAAAATGCAGGCGTGTGAATTCCGTTTTGCAGACATAGCAATTGCGCGAGGAACTCAATTCCGAAGGAAGTTGTTTGAGAATATCATGATCCGTAATCCTCGCCGGCGCGGTAAAGACAGCGGTCTCGCGGGCGCGGCGGATGCCGGTTGCGGCGCGGGCGCGCCGTTCGGATTTAACGACCGCCCGGCGGCGCAGATGCTTGATATCGCGCTTTCGCTTACGGATTTCGTCTCGACCCGGACGGGACAACTGTCCCGCGGCCGTCAGCAACGCGACGCGCTGTTCCGCGGAAAGATAAGCCAGCTGCTCGCTGTCCTCAGTCAGACCTTTGAGCAAGTCAATGCATCCGGCAATATCTTCAGCGGAATACTTCTGCCCTGTCATTTTTTCGGCGGGATTCATTTTTCTTCACGCATTTCCAGATCAACGAGGACGCCGTCCATCGGTTTTGTTGAAACCCCTGCCTTGGCTCGATCGTCTGAATTTACAGCTCGGAACTTGAATTTTTTAACGATCGCTCCAACGACAAGGCCGACTTCCAACTGGCCCAAAAATTTTCCCGGGCACACCCGCGCCCCGTGCCCAAAACCAAAATGCAAAAAATCCTTAGGCGACTGCCCCCGCCCCGCGAGAATGCCCCAACGATCCGGCGCGAAATCCCCCGCTGGAAATCCTGTGGCCTTAACTCCCCAATAATTCTCAAGACGATTCGCGTGCCAAACATCAAGCAGAATATGGGTGTCTTTCGGGATCAACATTTTTCGCTGATCCGTTGTCTCAATCCAGGTGTCCGCCGTGGCCTTCCGCTGGAGAAAATAAAGCGACGGGGTCAACCGAAGCGTTTCCTCCAAAACATCATTAAGACGCTGCGCCTGATTGAAATTGTCCGGGGTATACGTGTCGATCGCTTTGACTTCCTGATGCACCTGTTCCTGGATCGCCGGATGCCGGGCCAGATGAGCCAGGGCCCAACTGGCAAACGACGTCGTTGCTTCAAGCGCACCGGCGAGAAATACCCGGATATTGCTCCGCAATTTTTCATCCGGCGCGTCCGATTTGAATTGTTGCCACAGCCCGCGCCCTTCTTTTCGCGGAGCCAGCGCCAGGTCCGTCAACTTTTCGAAATCCGCGTAATCGGCCTTGGCTTGAGCGATGGCCGGCGTGAAGCTCGGCAGACGGCTGACTGGCACGCCGATCTTG
>CAYHZK010000064.1:0-10965 GCA_964361085.1 uncultured Planctomycetales bacterium | reverse complement strand
GTCTGCTTCGCATAGACGAGCGAGGCGACGCGCGCAACCGCGGAGCCGTTTTCGAGCACCCAATCATGCCCGGTAATGCCGCAGTCGAGCACGCCTTCCTCGACGTAACGGGACATCTCCTGGGCTCTAAAAAGCACGGGCTCAATCTCCGGGACGTCAATATAGGGAAAATAGGAACGGCCGGAAACAATCGTCTTAAAGCCAGCCCGTTCAAAAACCTTCAACGTCGCTTCCTGAAGACTCCCTTTTGGTAAACCTAATTTTAATTTATCCATGGTTGGTTATCTGCTTAATAGCATAATTCATCTTGGGGGAATTAACAAGGCGGTATTATAGCCTCAGGCCTCTTGAAAGTAAAGAGGGAATTTGGAAATTCCCTTGTCAAAAATAGCGTTCCTGCTTATAATGCTGCTTCCATAAGTTTTTCCCCTGTCCGATCATCATCACAAACCTCAAGATCAGGAGTCATCATGCTTAAAAGTCTGCGCAAAAAAGGAGTCGCCAAGAAAATCCTCTGGGTCATTGCCGTCCTTATCATTCTTTCCTTCGGCCTCTGGGGGCAGTCCAATCAGGTCAGTTCGCTGGGACCGGGCAGATTCGCCGGCCGGATTTTCGGAAAAAAGATTTCTTTGGAAGAATACGCCTTTAATCTTCACCAGTCGCAAATCCAGGCCATCATCCATTACGGCCAAAACTTCAACAGAATCAAGCAGTTCCTCAATCTTGAAGCCGAGGCCTGGGACCGGATCATCTTGCTCCAGGAAGCCCGCAAGCGCGGCATCAAAATCTCCGACCAGGATGTCGTCAAAACGGTCGAATCCTACGAGTTCTTTCAGCGCGAAGGGCAGTTCGACAAATTACTTTATAACGACCTCCTGCGTTTTGTCTTCCGGATCCAGCCCCGGGATTTTGAAGAAGGCGTCCGCGACGCCCTTAAACTCGCCCGCCTTTATGAGCAGGAAACCGCAAACTTAACGGTCCCCGACCAGGAAATCTTCGACGCCTATAAACAAAGTCATGAAAAAATCCAGGTCAGCTACATCCTGTTCACCAATGACGATTTCAAGAATCAGGTCACGGAAGACGAAGCCAAGGCCCGAGATTATTACCAGACGCACCAAAACGATTTTCTCAATCCGCCGATGGTCAATGTCGAATATATCCGTTTCGATTTTCCCGCACAGCCGGACCCTGCGGATCTTTCTGAAAAGAAAACTGAAGACGGCAACGCCGCCGCAGGGGCAACCGAGGCGCAAAAAGACGAAACGGCCCGCAAGGCCATCGAGGTCTACCGGGAATTGACCGCAACTCCCGACTTTGCCCAAATCGCGGCAAAGAACAATTTAAAAATCGAAGAGAGCGGGTTCTTCAGCATGGAACAACCCAACCTCAAGGCAGGATGGTCCTACCCGGTGATCCAAAAAATCTTTCAGTTGAAAGCCGGAGAGGTCAGCGAACCCATTGCGACCGACGAGGGATATCAAATCTTGAGAATTAAAGAAGCCAAACCCGCCTTTATGCCGGAATATCAGGAAATCCTATCCAAGGTGATGGAGGCCTGGAAAACGAGCGAGGCCGCCCAACTCGCCAAACAAAACGCCGAAGAGATATTAAAAAAGGTGCGGGAAACGGCCGCCAACTTCAAGCGCCCGGATTTTGGGCAGATCGCCAAAGACATGGGACTCGAAGTCGCTCAAACGCCGGCCTTCAGCCGGGGAGAATATCTGCCGAAAATCGGGATTTCCAAAGATTTTCAGGAAGCGGCCTTTGCGCTCAACGAAGAAAACAGCATCAGCAATGTCGTCGAGGCCGGCAAAGGCTACGCCATCCTCCATCGTGATGCCACAACACCCGTCGACATGAAAGAATTCGAAAAACAAAAGGAAGAATTTGCCGGGGATTTATTGATTGAAAAGAAGAATAAAGCCTTCAGCGATTTTCTAACTCACCTCAGACTCAAGGCTAACCTTCAAATCGAAGAGGAAACGAGGAAGACAGCCGCTCAGGAGTAAAAAGAGAAATCAGGTTTTCTTCTTTTGGTCCGGCGTCAACAGCTCCACATAATTATTCGGCAGATCGTGTCCCATAAACCGCACGATTCCATCTTTATCGATTAAAAGAATGGTTGGAACGCCGATGATATTGTACTGCTCCGCGACCTGAGATGTCTCATCCATGAAAACCGGATAAGAAATCTTGAATTTTTCCAGAAAAGAACCGACCAACTTGGGATCCTCTTCCAGGTCGATTAGCGCGATCTTTATACCTTTTTGCTCAAATTCTTCCGTCCGCTTTCCCAGCCCCTTCAATTCATCCCGGCAATGAGGACACCATGTCGCCCAAAAAAAGAGAATCGTCGCGTCGCCGCCACGAAACTGGCTGAGACTCATATTCTCCCCTTTGAGGGTTTGCAGGGTGAACTCCGGGGCCTGCTTGCCGATCAACGGGTTTTCGACGAACATGAATTCGCCCATCGCATGGGAGCCCCCCATGGATGTCAAAATCAAAAAACTCAATAAAACAATTCGAGCCAAAAATTTCATAACATAACCTCCAGATAACGGCAACTCACTTGACGGATTCTTTAACCCAGGATAAATAATCTTTCTGCCCCGCCACAACCGGCAGGGCAATGATCTCGGGAACCTGATAACTGTGATTCGCTTTCACCTCCTTGACGATCTTGGGAAAAACGGCCTTGCGGCTTTTCATCACAAGCAGGACTTCCGACGCGCTGTCAATCTTGCCTTCCCACCAAAAAAGCGATTTTACCCCCTTTACAATATTCGCGCAAGCGATTAATTTCCGCCTCAGCAAATGTCCGGAAATTTTTTTCGCCTCAGCCGCGTCTTTGGCCGTGACCAAAACCACAATACAATCCACACTCAAATCTCATCTCCTTTTTAAAATTCCTGCCACTATTATACTGAAGCCCTTCTCAATTTCCAACCTTAAATTCCTGCTCGGGCCCCGGCGTCTGGATCGCCTTGTCCACCCGGCGCTCGATGATCCTCTCAATAAAATCCGGGATCGTCGCGCGGATCTTTTCCTTGTGCTCAGAATCCAGCCACTGAAAATTCATGGCATGCTGATTGCCCGACAATTGAAAATCAAAGACAACTTCGCGAACCTGTTCATCAAAAACCTCGGTGATCCGCCTTAGCTTTGCCGACTGACTCAAAAAATCGCGCGGGAACCCCAACGCAAGCTTGCTTGAGACCAGCCCGTTTTTGTCGATATTGAAATACCCCCGCACAGCGAGGTCCCCGGATTCCAGCTGAATCTTATCCAGCCCTATATTTTCTTTGTCGATAAGAAAATCGACGGCGGCCTTTTTAAAATCGATCTTCTTTAACGCAGGCAGCTCAAATGTGTCCGCCATCCAGTTAAAAAAATCAAAATTCCGCAAACTTCCTTTTTTGACATTGATCTCGCCGTTAATATTCACTTCCGAACCCATCCTGAAATAAATTTTACTGAAAAGGCGGCCATGCACCTTGGAAAAGTGAATCAGCAGCGGATCGAGCCGGTTGGCGTCCACATCGTTCAACAGAAACACGGCGCTGGTTTTAAGCGGCGACCGCTGGGAATCAAACCAGGCGCGCCCGTCGACCATGCCGCCGTAGAACGGCACATTCATCTCCAGGATTTTCAATCGCGGATGAAGACAATTCAACCTGGCCCGCAGATCCTGAAAAGACATTCTGTGCTCGCTCTCATTCGTCCAAAAAGCCAGCCTCCCATCCCGCAGATAAAAAAACAACTGGGAATAATCGTTAAAATCCACGCGCAGGGCTTTAAAATCGCCCTCGATCCTTTTCACGCCATTGCCGTACGCCGGCGCGTTCCAGGACATCTGAAACTCGCCGGAGCCGTTAAATCCGTTGGCTTTCATGTCCCCCGCGATTTTAAAATCCGCCCTTTTCAAATTTTTCATTAACGACCCTTCAAAAGACGGGCTATCGAGAGAACACACCAGATCCAAAGCCATGTCGTCTTGAAAATCCAAATGCCCTTTCAGGCGGAAAGGGACATGGTTCAGGAGAAAATTGAACTGCAATATTTCGATATGAGGAAACGCCGGCATGAAAACCGCATCGACATCAAGGATAAAAAGGCCCCCATGCTCCGATCCCAGACGTTTGAGCTGAGGACGGGACAGATCAAAAAACCGCCGCGCGGGAACGTTCTCCGAAGGCGGATTGATAAACGCGAATCCGTTGAGGCGGAAAAATCCCTGTCCCCCGTTACCCCACAGATTGGCATAGATATTCCCTTTTTCGATGACCAGTTTATCCAGAAGAAAACCGTTGGCATGAAAAGCGCCGTTAAAATGAAAATTCAACGGCGGGTCTTTGCTGACCGACGCGATTTCCCCGTTGTAATACGTCTCGGTGATTTTCTTGACCAGGCCCGATCCCGAGACCTTCACGGAGCCCTTCTCTCTTTTAAGGATAAAACTCAGATCGTTTTCCAGATAAGGGATATCGTTTTTTCGGTCCGTCAGCCCCCAGATGCCTTTTTTGACAAAAATACGGATATCGCCCCGGGGACATTTTTCCAGAATATTCTTGAAGGCGTCAAAATGTTTTTTGAAAAACAGGCTTATATCTTTGTGTTCCCACCGGGGCGACCGGATCACAACGCCCGAAACGGAAAGTTTTTTATTGAGAAGGCCGGCGAGAGAAAACCGGATCGCCACATCCTTTAAAACAATCACATCATCCCCGGGGAGCAAGTTTTCGTCTCTGACGACGACATTTTTCAAAATAATCTTATTGGGGAAAAAAAAGAAAATACGGCGTACCGTAATCCGGGCGGGACTCACGAGCCGGTTGATATTGTCCAGCAGGCCCTCCTGGGACAAAAAAAGAAGACAATTGGCCACCGTTGATGTCACGACGACCAGGATCAGCAATACGGCCGCAATGTATAATCTAATACGGTATTTCGACAAACAATTTTCCTCCGACGAAAATGTCGATATGATCGATGTGAACGACGGCGAGATAGTGCTGATTCATGGGAGAGAGATATTGATATTCCTGCGATTTCCGGAAAACGAGGCTGACCTGTTTGATATTAACGATCTCCCGGACCGCCTGTCCCGCGGCGGCTTCATCTTTTTCAATGTCCGCGATCTTCCAGAGAAAAGCCAGAGCGATCATTTTGGAATTGGCCTCGGGATCGCGGGCCGCGTAATCCTGGAAGGCCGCGCGCGCCTCGGCATGATTGCCCATCAAAAAAAAATATTCTCCCGCTGCGAATAAAGCCGGCGAGTAAAATCTGGACCGCGGATGATCTTTCAAAATGGCGCGAAATTCCATGTGGGCAAAATCCGTCTGACCGGCGCGGGCAAACCGCACGCCGTTCGAGAATGCCCTGGCCGCCTCCCCCGCAAAACTCACATCCGCCGGGAGAACGCAAAACGCGAACAATAGTAAAAATATTTTTTCAAGTTTCATGGTCAAGAACTACGGGCGGAGCATCAGCAAGGAAAGATGCCGCCCCGCCGATTGCCTTTCCCGCCGGTAAGAAAAAAACCGGTCATTGCAAACCGTGCATTTTAACGAATCAAAAATTTTACTCCCCGCCACCCCGGACTCCAGCAGTTGTTTTTTGTTGACGAGGGGCAGGTCGAGATGAAAAACTCCCTTTTTTTTCGTCACCTCATGGGGAAAGATATCGAGGAATTCTTCCCCGACCTCATAGCAGCAGGAGCGAATCGCCGGCCCGAAGGCCACCAGAAGATCCGCCGCGTGGCAGCCCCAGTTGTCCTGCATCGCCTTCAAACAATTTTTCACGATATGCTGCGAAGCGCCGCGCCAGCCGGCGTGAACAAGACCGATGCATTTCTGCTTGGGATCAAAAATAAAAACCGGCAGGCAATCCGCCGTGCGGATGGTCAGCGCGATCCCCGGAGTTTTCGTGACAAGGCCGTCGGCCTCGGGCAACTTCCCAACCTGCGGAATGTTTCTCGCCGAGATCGCGAGAACCCGATTCCCATGCACCTGCCGGACGGTAAAAACCTTTTCGGCGGGCACACCCGCGCGGGCCAGCAGATATTCCTGTTGCTTCACATTGAGACCGTCGTCTCCCTCGGACAGAGCAAAGTCCACAGACCGGTCGCTCGTCAACATCACAACACCGGGCGGGAACGAATTATTCACGATGACCCTCGCGGGATTCTCCGGCGAAATCCGTCAAGTCCTTTGACTCTTCAGCGAGAGGAAGGGCATCGTTGGGGGAATCAACGGGCAATTCCTGAACATGGCGCAATTTTCTCTCGATCGTGCGGGATTTGCTGGCCGCGTCTTCGATCGTTTTGCTGGCCTGCTTCAACTTTTCGTTGGTCTTCTCTAAAATCTCGCCGAATTTTCCAAATTCGGTTTTGACGGTCCCCAGGAGATTCCAGACCTCCCCGGCGCGCCTCTCGACGGCCAATGTCCGAAACCCCATCTGCAGGCTGTTGAGCAGGGCGGCACAGGTGGTTGGGCCGGTGATAATGACGCGGTAATCCCGACGCAAGATTTCGGATAATCCCGGACGGCGAAGGATCTCGGCGTACAACCCTTCCGTCGATAAAAATAAAATCCCAAAATCGGTTGTGTACGGTGGGTCGAGATACTTATAGCGGATATTCTTGGCTTCGGCCTTGACGCGGGTCTCGAGAGCGCGGCCGGCCTGTTCGACGGCCTCCGCCTGCCCGGCCTCCTGGGCGTTCTGCAATCTCTGATAATCCTCGCTCGGGAACTTCGCGTCGATCGGAAGATAGACGGGCTCTTGGTCATGACCGGGCAGCTTGACCGCAAACTCCACGGGATCGCGGCTTCCTTTTTTGGTGGGAATATTTTTTTCATACTGCTCGGGCGTTAAGATCTGTTCCAGCAGGATCTCAAGCTGCAACTCCCCGAACGTCCCGCGCGTCTTGACGTTGGTCAAAACTCTTTTCAAATCCCCCACACCCGCCGCCAGCCCCTGCATCTCGCCTAACCCCTGATGGACTTTTTCCAGCCGTTCGCTGACCAGCTTGAAAGAATCGCCCAATCGCCGATCGAGGGTTGACTGCAGTTTTTCGTCGACCGTTTCACGGATTCTTTCCAGCTTGATATTATTATCTTCCTGCAGGAATTTAAGCTGACTCTCGACGACACCCCGGATTTTTTCGAGCTTCTCCTCGTTGCTCCTCGTCAATTCGGAAATGTTCTTCCCCAGTTCCTCGCGGTTCTTGGCGATTTCATCGCGCAGGCCCCGTTCCGTCCGCTCCTGTCCCTTTTCCAGGGATTCCAGACGGCTTTCAAGGCGAATAACACTTTCCTGCTGCCGGGAAAAAATCAACGCCAGCAAGACGACAACGATGAGCGTCAACCCGATCAAAATATAAGTCGTCATCCTGTTCTCCCTCAGATGGCCCGGTGGATCGCCCCGTCGCCGAATTTATCCTTGATGAGATCGACCGCCTGATGGATTTTCTCTCGCTGCGTGTCCTGCGGATCGGTGAAAAGACTCTCCTTCACGTAAGGATCGTCAAAATTCGAAACCCGCGCGCCGATCAGACGAACAGACATCCCTTTTTTATAAAACCCCTCGAATATCCGACGGGCCGTCTGATAAATAACATCGGTAAAATTCGTCCGCGCTGGCAAGGTGTGCGCGCGGGTATATGTCTCAAAACCTTTGAGCCGTATTTTAACGGTAACGGTCCTCCCTTTCAAGCCGTATTTCCGCAAGCGGCGGGACACCTGTTCGCTCAAATCCAGGAGGATTTTCAAGACAACTTCTTTATCGGAGGTATCCCGCTCAAAGGTATGCTCATGACTGACGGATTTGACATCATCGCCCTCAACCACCTCGCGCGGATCTATGCCGTTGGCGAGGTGATGCAGGTGCCGCCCCTGCTCGCCGAAACGCCCCGCTAAAATTTCAACCGGCATCTTCGCCATGTCGCCGATCGTCTTGATCCCCATGCGCTCCAGGGTCTCCTGGGTCCTGGGGCCCACACCCCAGAGACAGCGGATCGGCAATGGCGCTAAAAAAGGGATCACCTCCCCTTCCGGCACCTCCGTCAGTCCGTCGGGCTTGCCGTAATCCGACGCGATCTTGGCCACCATCTTAACCGGGGCGAGCCCGACCGACGCGGTCAAACCGACCTTTGCGTTGATCCGGGCCTTGAGCTTTTGCGCCGTTTCATGCGGCGTACCGAAAAGATGATGGCTGGTCGTGATGTCCAGAAAGGCCTCATCGATGCTGATGGCCTCGATGTGCGGTGTGAAGTCGTAAAAGATTTTAAAAACCTCGCGGGAGGCCGCGCTGTATTTGCTGAAGTCGGGGGGAAGAAAAACGGCCGCGGGACAACGCCGGAACGCCTCGGAGACCGGCATGGCCGAACGGATCCCGAATTTGCGGGCCTCGTACGAGCAGGTGGAAACAACCCCGCGCCCTTTGCCGCCCCTGGGGTCCGCTCCGACGACAACCGGCCTGCCGCGCAGGGCAGGGTTATCCCGCTGTTCGACAGCGGCAAAAAAGGCGTCCAAATCGACATGGGCAATAACGCGGGGAGGCATAGATCACAACTCTGAGCTTAAACGAAAACCCGGACCATCCCGCCGGTTAAAACAGATGCCCTGGGCTGAAAAAACTCGGGAGGATCACTTCTTTTCTTTAAGCAGCTTGATGATCTTTTCGAGACGGGATGTGATTGCGACGGGAACAAAAATAATCCACACCAGCAGAAATACCTTAATACCAATGCACCAGATCTCCGGTTCGATACCGCTCATCGGCAAATGACACATCATATCGTCCTCCTTGTCAGGAATAATTGGCTCATCGTTTAACGGCAGGGGTCATTATAACGGCCTGCCCCGGCTTTGTAAAGCCGCTAAAATTTGAACGTTTTGATTGCTTCTTCCCAGTTCTTTCCATCGAACGCTCTACCCTCGATGTTGGCTTTCACGGTTTCAAAGTCGTCGAGACAACGGATATTGATGCTGTACATGTTCGGGGCCGCGCGCGGATTGCTGAATGGATGAATGCCGCAGTTTTTACAAAACCAGTGTTTGGCTGTTTTCGACCCGAACTGATAAAGTGCCAGCGCATCTTGCCCCGCGAGCAGCCTGAAGCGTTCCGGCGGGACACGATGATGCAAGGCACCCTTCTTGACACAGATGGAGCAGTTGCACGCGATGGCTTTCGTGAGGTCGGTTTCGATCTCAAACCGAACCTGTCCGCAGTGACAGCTTCCGCTGTATGTTTTCATAAACGATTCCCCCTGGCTCTAACAACCAAACTCAGCCGAAAAATTGTCGTGCCGTTCGGGACACACACCGTAACCTTATTTCTCGAATCACTACTACCGCGATGACGCTGTCTCCTGAATGCGCCCCGGACACCGAACGTACTTCGAAAATCCGTCCTGACCTTCGACCTCAATCGTGTTGTCATCCAGGACACGGTAACCTGGGTCGCTGTAGAGAGTCGTGATGGCCCTGTACTCACCCTTATCAAAGCAACCGCCTGGCCCGCAGAAAGAGACATAGTACTTGCCAAGTTCCATGGGCCCAATCGCAAGACCCCAGTCGCCGCTGCCGCAGCTGGGGGATTTCCAGAATCCCGCAAGTGGATGTTCTTTGGACGGACGGGCATCCACCTCTACCTCCCAGTGCGGATCGGCACACCGGGCAAGGAGCGTTGCGGCAGTCAGGATAAACATGAGACGCCATCCAACCCGCGCTCTCGATGATATCATTTGCGCATCCTCCTGTGCCTCGTATAACGTCACAAATCAGCGGAACGGTTTACCGCGCACGCTGGATTTGTCCTGTTGGGCCCTTTCTCTTTTTCAAACAATCCTCAAACTCCGGAAGTTCCATGCGCCTCCCATAATGCAATGCCTTTGCCGATTTCCTCAGCAAAAACCTTTTCCTTGCTATTTAAGATCACGTATTCCTGCGGCGTTTTAATCACCCATTGGACGGGCCGGGACAATTTGATCTTCCGCGCCGCTTTTTCAGCCTTTATTTTGTCGCGTGTGATAACCAGAAGATCAATATCGCTATCGGCCGTATCCGTCCCATCAGCACAACTCCCGAACAGGATGATTTTATCAGCACAATTATGCAAAACCGCTATTTGCGGCATGATCTCGAGAAGATTAAAGGCTGTCCGCAGACGAGCGAAAACCGGCAACCGGCGGTCGACAAAGCAAACCATGTTCCGGCCGCTCTGCTCTGAGCAAACCAACCCCCCGTCTTTGAGAACTTTGACGGCTTTACTGACTTCCCCCTTGCTGATTCCAGTATCCCGGGCGATCTGGGATATAAACCCCCTGCCATCGGAAGAAGCGGTCAAATAGTTTAGGATTTTAAGCTCGGATTCTTTCAGCATTTTTCATCGTTTTATAACAGAAACATATGTTTCTACATGGAAACTATGTAAGAATACCACGCCTGCGGAGAAAGTCAAGAATTCGGCCCAAAGAACCAGGTTACTTACAGCGCCACCGATTCCGGATTAATCCCCATCGGTTCCCGTGGATTTGATTATCGAAAACGGGAAATATCCCTGAGTTCGCTCTCTATCGCCTTATGAATTTCACAGAGAGGGCAGGCTTTCGTCCCATTTTTCGTTGCCGTTACATTCAAATTATAGCCGTTCGGTGCCCCTGTTCTAATAGGCAATATTACGATTTTGACGACGGAGCAATTCACTGGCATATCTGACACCAAGCGTTTCTGAGTGCGCCCTGGCCCAATCAGTAAGCTTTACTCTTCCGTCCGGGGGGGATGAGGTATAAAGGAGACCCTGCATCAGACCGGAGATTTCCTCCCGAGTCAGGAAAACGTCGCCTGCAATCTTTCCGATCACGGAGGCTATCGCATACCCCAGACCGGGCGTCACCGAAATGATCGGCCGCCGTTTTCCGATGACCTGTCCGATGGTTTCAACCAAACCTCGAAACGTGAA
>CAYHZK010000063.1:0-11202 GCA_964361085.1 uncultured Planctomycetales bacterium | reverse complement strand
CTGTTTTACGGTTAAGCCGGGAAGCGAAGTTAAATGAACGATTGAGGTTGCGGTGCTTGGAGTGGAAACGAAAGAATCAACTGTTAGGTTATCAACGCCGCCAACAGAAACATCGGCATCTCCACTGTGCGTCCCCAATGTCGGATGCGTTGCGGCGACACCCCAGCCTTCACAAAGACAGCCGGGTGCTGTGGCGTCACGAAGACTTCCATCGGGAAAAACAAAAGAAACACCGACAGCACTGGCATTTACCGGCACTGTCACCCCATCGGTAAAATTGAGATGACCTTCATCATTCACGCCCAAATAGACACCACTACCATTTGTAATAACAGCGCCGGCGTGCGCCGGTTTTGCGATGAGCATTCCGAACATGAGTACGGACGCGATCGCAAGAATACGGGGTAGATAACCTTTCATAACTTTTTCTCCTCTCCTGCAGTTGCGGTTGATGAATTTAGGAATTTGATGTTTGGGGTTTCCTCCACAGCCATTGCTTTAGAAGCCCATCCAAGCGCAAATGTCCTATAAAATTTACCCTACAGTGATATATGAGCAATATATGTGCCAAAGTAAATTTATTCTTTATAGAAGATCAAAATAAAGACACATCTATAATTTCTTTCGGGTAATTCAGCTATTTTGTCAGGCAAACATTATGGCCATACATAGACAATCCATGACAAGCCATCCCACACCATTACAAGACAATGTTGAATTTTATAACATGTGTTTAAACCTTTACACAACATTTTCAATACCAGAACTTATTTCGAAATCAAATGAAACTGGAGTTGCGTGCCGACGGCAAGGCCCATTTCACGGGCATGGCCGGCATTGACTTCCAGGACATAGAGGATCGACTCGCGAGGACCATAGGAGGGACAGGGATCACCGACACAGGGCGGGACGTTATGCTCGATATGGACAACCCGTTTGGCAAAATCAAGCCAGATCATATCAAGAGAAATCAAGGTGTCTTTCATCCAGAATCGCTGGGGTTGATTCAGGTCAAAAATAAAAAGCATTCCCTGATCTCGATTAAGAGAAGTCCTCCCCTGCAACCCCTTCATGCGCTCCTTAGGCGTGCGCACCACCTCAACATCAACGCAATGATCTTGAAAACAAACCTGGTCGGTGCCGGCCTGATTCCGGCAACCCCATGCCGCGAAAGTCACCAACACCGCAAGCGGGACAGACATGATCGAGTGAAGCGGGCCACGTGAAGCGTGAAGCGTTGTCATCATTCATTTCCCATCAAGTTTAAATAATCCCGGAACCCGATTTGTCCGGTGATGGCCTTGTTCACAATCCCCATCCGTTCATTAGGATAAGGATGGGTGCGCAAATAATTCGCTTCTTTGGGCGGGGCCTTGGATTCCTGTTCTTTGAGGATCGTTAAAACGTCGATCATTTTGCCGGGGTCATATCCGGCCTTCTTCATATATTTGACGCCCAACTCATCCGACTCAAACTCATCCTGCCGCGAATACGCGAAAAAAAGCGAGGTCAGAATCACATTCGTGCCGTAGGCCAAATCACGGCTGCCCGTCCCTGCCGCCAGGATCTGCAAAAGCGTATACCCATAAGCATTCTGCATCCGCTTCATCCCATGCTTGGCCGTGATGTGCCCGACCTCATGGGCGATGACGCCGGCCAGTTGGTCGTCCTCTTTGAGTTTGTCCATCAGCCCCGTAAAAACATAAACATGCCCGCCGGGCAGGCTAAAGGCGTTGACCTTATCGTCTTCGATGATTTTGATGGTATAAACCAGTTCCTGCCGGTCGCAAACCTCGACGATACGGTTGAGGATCGCTTGCACGCGGGCGTTCTTGTCCAGGTCTGAAACGATTTTAAACTCCGCGTCCACCTGACGGGCGACGGCGTCCCCGATGCTGATTTCCTTTTCGGTCCCGTACAAAAGGGTTTCTTCCCGGCCGGTCGCGAGATTATACTCCGTCGCACATCCCGAAGAAAAGGCCGCCGCCCCCAGAAGGACAAAAACTGTTTGCAGACTTTTTCTCATCATCCCCCGCTTCATTTCCGCTTCACGCTTCACGAGAAACGCTTCACGCGATTTATAAAACCCTCACCCCAACCTCTTTTAACATCATCCGCAATTTGGCCATCGGCAGGCCGATGACATTTGAATAACAGCCTTCAATCCGTCGGATAAAGAGCCCGCCGCGGCCTTCGATATCAAACCCGCCCGCCTTGTCCAGGGGCGAGGTGATCCCATGATAGCGGTCGATCTCCTCATCGGACAAGTGGTGCATAAAAATTTTTGTCCGCTCGTAATCGATGAGTGTCCTTTGACTTTCAACGTCGATCACCGCGACGCCCGTGTAAACCCATTGCGGGCCGGAAAAAAGAAGTTTCAAAATCCGCTTGGCGTCTTTCAAATCTTTAGGCTTGCCGATGATCTGTCCATGCCCGGCGTAGACAATCGTGTCGGCGCCGATGACGATGCCGGCCTTGATGTTGTCCGCGACCGCCCGGGCTTTGAGCAGGGCGTTGTGCTTGACGAGCGCCGAACACGTGGTTGTGATCTTATCCGCCTCGTGGGCCCGGCTGGGCCGGACCGAAAACCTGACCCCCGCAAGTTTCAAAAGCTTCCTGCGCTGCGGCGAGGCCGAGGCGAGGATGATTTTCTTTGTCATCGTAAAAACTCCTCGACCTTAAAAATGGAAACGAGGTCGCAATGATATTTTGCCAGCGCCTCGGCCGCGCCCTCGCCGCGGTCGACGATACAGACGGCTTTTTTCGCCTTGATGTTCATTTTTTCCAAAACCTGGATCGACTCGACAAAGGCCTTGCCGGTCGTCGCGACGTCATCGATCAGGATGACCTGTCCTCCCTCGGGAATGAGCGGGCCTTCGATCTGCTGCTGTTTGCCGTGGGCCTTGGGCGCCTTGCGGATGATAAAGGTGTTGACGGGCTTGCCCGACTGGAAAAACAAAACCCCCAAGGCGCCCACCATCGGATCCGCGCCGAGCGTGGGGCCGCCGATAGCGTCAAATTTTTCGTTCTTAACCAATTCCAGAATGATCTTGCCGCACAGATACGCCCCTTCGCCGCTCAACGTCACCCGCCGGGCGTCGATGTAATAATCGCTCTCTTTGCCCGAGGAGAGGATGATCTTCTCGCGAAAGAAGGCGTTCTTTTTGATGATCTGAAAGAGTTGTTTTTTGTCGTTTCCCAGGGAGTGTGTCATGGCTAACCTTTCCGGTGTTACGGTTCACGGTTGCGGAATATAAAGTTTACGTTTATCCAGTTCGGCCCTAAGTTCAACGCGAAAACGCACCAGATCTTTGTACTCCTGGTATCCCCGGGGAGTAAATCCCGAGGTCTTGTGAAACGCGTTCTTTGCCTCTGTCTCGACCACGGCATCGATGTAAGTTTGCGTCAGGGCATCGTCCGGCAGAGCGGCGATCTCCGCCTTGCTCAAGATCTTGATCTGCGAAGGATAAGCAAAAACGTTGCCGGCCCACAGAATACCGACGGCCGCCAGCACCGGCAGCCAAATTTTCGGATGAATCCTCAGATTTCTCATACGCCCTCCCGCGCGGGTCTTGCCCGCCGCTATTAAACTACTTTCTTGCCCTTTCAATGAGCTGCAAATTGTAAACGGCCTTTTTTGAATCGGGGTTAAGCTGCAGCGAACGGTTAAAATATTCTTTGGCCAGGTCAAAATTGGCCCGGCTCATCTCGATAAACCCGAGGTTAAGCCAGACGCGCCAATCCTCGACGGTGTTCCCCAGGGCTTGCAGAAAATGCGCCTTTGCCGGACCCCATTGCTGCTCGCGGATGTACGCGCAGCCCAGCCAATAATGAACCAGCCGCATCTGTGGGTTGAAGGCCAGCATATGGCGGCAATGTTTTTTTTCATCCCCCCAAACAAATTCATTGTAATAACGGCTGCTGACGATCAACACCAACAACTGAAAGGCCACGGAAAAAACCCACAGCGTCCGTCGCCACCGATTTTTCAAATAGACGAAGGCCGCGGACAAAAGCACGACATAGCCGACGGCCGAAAACAAAAACCAATGGGGTTCCATGATGATGCCCAGATTTTTCCGGGACAGGGCCCCCAAAGGCAACGGCAAAAATCCGATCAGGATCCAGCACAAGGCCATGGACTTGATATCACGGCCCCAGACTTTAACGACGAGATACCAGCACCCCGCCAGGCCCAAAACAACCATCGCGATCAATACGAAAACATGACTCTCCAGCAGCGGGGTTGAACGGATCAGGACAATGTCTTTCAAGAAAATCAAATTGTCCAGATACGCCCCCAACAATACGACCAGCGTGCCGGCATATTTTAAAAGGTCCATCTGAAAGAACGAAATGCTGTCGACAGTGCTCGTGACCAGGCTCGCCACCTTAAGGCGCGCCAGGAGATAAACACCCGCGACCACTAAAAAAGGAATGATTCGTTTTAGAGTTTCCAACCACGGCAATTTTTGGACAAAATAAAGCAGGGCCGCTAAATAAAGCGGGAACATCAACGCTGTCTCATGCCCCAGAAGCGCCGCGCCGAACGCCAGCAAGGAGACCGCGTAAAAAACCCATTTCCGCCCCACGCCCCACGCTGACGCACGGGGACCCATCCCCAGCAAAAAGGCGCTCAACGCGACATTAAGACAAAGGATGATGATGGTGTAATGCGCCGCGGTCAGATAATTGACCAGAACCCCATTGATCGGATGGACCGCGAAAAAGCCCGCGCTCAGCCAGGAGAGCGCGCGGTCCCGCGAGATCACATACACCGTCCCCGCCAGAATCAAAGAACAGAGATAAAAGAGCAAGAAATTAAAAAGATGATACCCGACGATGTTGGGGCCGAACACCCGCGTTTCAAGCCACGGCACGAAGTGCGCCAAAGGGCGAAAATACAGAACACGGCTCTTTCCGGAAGACGCCCCGGTCAGTTTGGCGAAATCCAGCTGAAAAAGTTCAAGGAGCGGTGTCTCGTTTTTATAAACAAGCATCGCGTAATCGTCCATGGCAAACCCGTTCCCGAGGCTGTTGCCGTAGCTCAAGACAATCAAAAGAAACACCCCGATGGCGCCAAAAAAAATATTATGCTTCCGGACAAACGACGCACGATTGATCATAGGGTATGAGTATAGCAAAACAATTCTAAAGGGTAAAATCGAATCCCAGTTGCGTTAGGCATATTTTTTCACTAAGATATGCTCATCCTAACGATAAGTCTGCATAAAGAATTATTTTGTATGAATCCTCTATCCACTCAAGCACATGAGGTCATGGACATAAATCAGGTCGCTAATTTTCTCCAAATATCATCGGCCACGGTGAGAAATTGGATTAAACATAGTTACCTGGCGCCCATAGACACAACGGGCAAAACACGTTTTTTTTATCAAGACGTTCGTTCTTTTAAAGAAGATTTGATTAACGGCCGCATCAACCGGCTTAGGAAACGCGCCAACAAGAACAGATCCACATCAACCTCCCTGCCGATCGAGTATTTGTCCGATCCGCAAAAAGTTCACGACATCAACACCGCCGCAAAACTTATCGTCGAGCATAACGTCTCCGCCGATGAAGGGCTCTTTTTTCTTACCCTGAATTTTCTATCCCAGGAAGGACTTGTTGTAAAAACAGCCCGGATTGACGACCTGCTTGCTTTCAAAAACAGATTCTTTTGCCACCACCAAATTATGCAGGAGATGCGGGACTGGGCAAAAAAAATATTGTTCAAATCGAATCACGATTTTCAGTTAAAAATACTGGCAACGCACGTCCCTCAAGTGCAGGATTTTCTTGGTGTTGTCTATCAATCGTTATCGGCTGAAGGGAAGAAATCTCAATCCGGCGCCTATTATACCCCGCGACAAATCGCGGAAGGCATCATTGGAGACCATCTGCGGGCTCCTCATTTAAAAGTCTTAGATCCTTGTTGTGGAACCGGCCAATTTCTCCTGGTTGCGTTGGATCGTCTCATATCCATGAGCGGAGAAAAGAATGCCATACAGAATGTCTGGGGGCAGGATGTTGATGCCATCGCAGTTCAGATCGCCAGAATCAATGTTATTGCGAAGTGTAAAACACAAGATGATGTTTCGCCCCATATCTATTGCGGGAACACTCTGTTTGAAAATGCAATTGACCTTTTTGCTCCCAAACCGTGCCTTGAAGAAAATTTCTTTGATTTGGTTGTTACCAACCCGCCATGGGGGGCAAAATTCTCAAGCACAGAGTTGTCGCAATTGAGCCGGCTCTTTCCACAGATTGCCTCCCGGGAATCGTTCTCATATTTTATTGAAAAAGGGCTCGAATATTTGAAAGAAAACGGGATCCTTTCCTATATCCTTCCGGAATCGTTCTTGAATGTGCGAATTCATGAAGATATCAGAAAAAAAATTCTAAACAATACATCCGTTATAAAAACCGCCTCTCTCAACCGGGCCTTTAAAAATGTGTTTACGCCCGCTATTCGACTGGATATCCAAAAGAAATCCCCGCCAGATTCGCACAGAATAGAGATCGAAAATGGCAAAACATTCCAGGTCGAACAAAAAACATTTTTGGTTAACAGGGGGGGCGAGTTCCATATCAACGTCAATCAGGACGACAGCATAATTCTGGATAAAATATACTCACAAAATCATTCAACATTAACCGGAAAAGCAGACTGGGCGCTTGGTGTTGTTACGGGCGACAATGCCAGATTCTTATCGAGCACAAAACTGCCGGGATACGAACCGGTCTTAACGGGGAAAGAGATATCCAAATTCACTTATCATCCGGCGAAACATTTCATCAGATTTGAATCGAAAGAATTGCAGCAGGCAGCGCCGGAACATAAATACCGCGTAAAAGAAAAGCTCATTTACCGGTTCATTTCTAAAGAACTCGTTTTTTCATATGACAATCAGCAACAAATAACTTTGAACAGCGCTAATATTCTCATCCCCAAGACAGATCAATATCCCGTCAAATTTATTCTTGGTTTGTTCAATTCATCGCTCTATCAGTATATCTTCCGGAAAAAATTCAACTCAATTAAAGTTTTGAGAAGCCATATTGAGGCGTTGCCGTTACCACATTGGCCGGAACAGGAAACCAATCAAATAACAGGACTCGCAGACACTATTCTTGACTGTGGCATAAACCAAAGCCGCCGCAATCATTTTCTTCACAAACTCGACGAACTGGTGATGCTGCAATGGGGACTGACAAAGGAAGACATGAACCTGGTCTCTAGAAGCCTTAACCTTAAAGAGAAGGATTGATTTTTATGGAAAAGTTGCAAAAAAAGATAACCGATTTGATCGAGTCATTGTCCAAAGAAAAGCGTGGGCGCATACGGGTTCGTCTCGAAAACCTCGTTTCCGTTTATCCATTTAACGAATACGAATATGTTATCTCTGTTCTCCTGGGGATGAATAAGATATCACTCGACGATTATTACGAGATCAGGGATGAATATATCGCTCGCAATATGTATTTGTACATTTTCGAAATCAGTTCGCCAAGGGGGTTTGGTGAGGCATGGGCTCAAGGACATTTGAAAGAACTTGTTCCGGACTTAGTCAAACCAACCAAAAAACTTGATAAGAATTATAGCGGACAATACGATTTTTTGCTGCACGATGACAAAAAAATCATTCGTGTTGAGGTTAAAGCTTCGCGGGCGGTTGACCTCGATGATCGTGGCGCATTGTATGTCAAGGCCCTTGCCTCTGACTCGAAAAAAAATTTCTGGATGAATTTCCAACAAGCCAAACCCGCATGCTGTGATGTGTTTGTTTTGATCGCAGTCTGGCGTGATATGATCAAATACTGGGTTTTATCGTCAAAAGAATTCAAACAGAACGATCATTACTCCAAAGGACAACATCGGGGCAATGTCGGAGAAGGCCAGCTTCATATGACACAAGACAATATCAAAAAATTCGATACCTATCTTTGCAGATCAGACAAACTTCGGGATTGTATTATTAACGCCTTCAGGAGGAGCAAGCCTCTTTAATGCCCTAATTTTGACATCCTCATGGTCCGGTGCTACACTAACCCCCGTGTTCACGGATTTGATCGCCGGGTTTATTGATCTTATCTACCCCGCCTGCTGTATTCTCTGCAAAAACCATCTGACCCCTGTCGAGAAACCGCACCAGCTGTGCTTTGCCTGCCAGAAGACGATCGTCAAAAACCGCCCTCCCTTCTGCCGCCGCTGCTCCCGGCCTTTGGAAAACCCCGCGCACTTTTTTTGCTTAACCTGCCAGGAAACACCCCTGGCCTTCGACCAAAGCTGGGGCGCCTTTCTCTATACCAAAACCATGCAGCGGCTGATCCACCTCTTCAAATACGGGCACAAAACCGGGCTGCGGCATTTTTTTGCGGACCAAATCCTTTCATTTCTGGACACTTACCACATTGATGTAAGCCAGGCCGATTGTCTGGTCCCCATCCCGCTCCACCCCGCCCGTCTGCGGGAACGGGGGTACAACCAGTCCCAACTCATCGCGGAGTTGATCGCCCAGGAACTGCGGGTCCCGGTCATCAGCCATAATCTCATCCGGACGCGGCACACCCCCAACCAGGCCCGTTTAACCCAAAAAGAACGCTGGACAAACATCCAGGCCGCCTTTAAAATAAAAAATCCCAATGAGTTCCGAGACAAAAAAATACTGATTATCGATGACCTTTATACGACCGGCGCCACCATTTCCGAGGCCGCCCGGCTGCTGAAAGCCGCCGGCGCAGAAGAGGCCAAGGCCCTCGTCCTGGCCGTCGCCGTACCGAAACAATCCAAACGCAAAAATGCGGATCCTGCGCAATTATATCTTGAGTGAATGTGTCATCCCCTTCTTCCTCGCCTTAGGGGTCCTGACCTGTATTTTTCTTTTAGGAAATCTCATCCAGCTCACCCACCTTGTGATCAACAAGGGCGTGAGTCTGACGACCATCGGCAGAGTCTTTCTCTTGTATGTGCCGGTTCTCTTAGGGTACACGCTGCCCATCGCCTGCCTGGTGGGCGTGACCCTGGCGTTTGGCCGGCTTTCGGCAGACAACGAAATCATCGCGATCCGCGCCAGCGGGATTTATCTGCGGGAACTCCTGATCCCTTTGATCGTCATCGGCGCCATTTTCAGCCTGTGTCTCTTTATCCTCAACGACCGCGTCATCCCTTACGCCCATCACGAACAAAAAAAAATGCTCAAAGAGCTGGGCACCCGCAACCCGACCGCGCTCCTTGAACCGGGAATTTTTATCACGTCGTTCGACAAACAGATCATCTTCATCCACCGCATCGAAGACAACAAGCTCTTCAATGTCACCATTTATCAACCCCAGCCCGACGGTAAACCCACCCGCACGATCATCGCGAGCCGCGGGGAGTTCAGCCCCGTGCCCGGGAAAGACCAGATTCTTCTCAAGCTCATGGACGGCACGTCCGATGAACCGGATTTAAAAAATCCCAGCAACTTTTACAAGCTCAATTTTCAGACCTTTTTTATGACCCTCGACCTGTCCTCCGGCAAGCAGAAGGTCGAAAAAAAACCCAAGAGCATGTCCTTGAACGAACTGACCGACGCGCACAACCGCCTCGAAAAACTTCTGGTCGACACCTCGCCTCTGAAAACCGAATACTGGCGAAAAATCACCTGGGCCTTTTCTCCGCTGATTTTTATTCTCATCGGATTTCCACTGGCGGTCATCACCAACCGGCGCGAAAAATCGGCCAACGTGATCATCGCGATTGTGTGCGCGGCCTTGTATTATCTTTTGTCCTTAGGGTGCGAGGCCTTAAGCCTCCAGCAAATCGCGCCGGCGGCCCTTGTGATGTGGGGCCCCAACGCCGCCGGCGCCATCGCCGCCGCCGCCCTCAACACCCGGGTGCTCCGGCTTTAACGGAAAACACCATGCGCATCATCGACCGCTACATCGTCAAGTCCATCCTCTTCATCTTCGCGGCGAGCCTTTTTATTTTCTGCCTGCTCTATGTCCTCATCGACTCGACGAGCAATCTGGATGAATTCATTGCGCAGAGCGTGATGCTCAAAACGCTTCTTCAATACTACCTCTGGTCGCTGCCGGTCATCGTCGTTCAGCTGGCGCCCATGGCCGCCCTGATCGCGGTCCTCTTCACCTATTCGAATTTGAACAGCCACAACGAAATCATCGTCCTGCGCTCGAGCGGCATGAATTTCTGGCGGATCGCCAAGCCCGCGCTCTGGGCAGCGCTCCTCGTCTCAGCCCTGGTCTTCTTTCTGAACGAACGCTTTGTCCCGCAGGCCGAGACGCAGACCCGCAAGATCAAAAATGAAAACATCGTCCTCGAGGTCGACCGCAAAAAGAAAAAGAAGGCCAAAATCAAATACCTCACCTACTACGGCCTCAAAAACCGGCTGTACTGCATCGATTCCTTCGACCCCAACACCTTCGAACTGCAGGGGGTCACCGTCCACGAATACGACGACAACCTGAACCTCAAAGAAAAAACCGTGGCCTTAACCGGCAAATGGACCGGCATCGCCTGGAAATTTTATCAATGCCACGTGAGCACGTTTACCGAATCCATCCAGGGGGACACCAGGGTCAAGGTTTATGAAGAAAAGCTCATGGACATCAAAGAGTCGCCGACGGATTTTCTCAAACAGAGCCTCAACGTCAACTCGATGAACATCCGGCAGCTCTACGACTACATCAAACGGTTTTCCAAAAGCGGGGCCTTCCGCGCGCTCAATAATCTCAAGGTCGATCTCTATGAAAAAACCTCCAAACCGTTTTCCGCGTTCGTGGTCGTGCTCCTGGGGCTGCCGCTCTGTCTTATGACGGCCCGCCGCAAGGCGCAGACGTTCGCCTCGCTGGCGATCGCCGTGATGGTGGGATTCCTCTATTTTGTGTGCAATGCCGTCGGGCTGGCGTTCGGGAAAGGACAGTTTTTGCCGCCCTGGCTGGCCGCATGGCTGGCGCCGATGATCTTTACGGCGGCGGCGCTGATTGTGATTAAGCGAAAATTTTGATCCGTGAAGCGTGAAGCGAAAAAGCTTTTAAATTTTACGAAATATACTTTCCTCGGCAGACGGTGCCCACATTACCGACGATTTCGCAATTGACCGAACTCATTCAGATCATCGTTCTTGATCTCAGCGAACTTTGCAGCCATTGTGGGGTTACCCTTAGTCAGTTTCTTGACGGTCAAGTCGTCGGCTTTGT
>CAYHZK010000062.1:0-11414 GCA_964361085.1 uncultured Planctomycetales bacterium | reverse complement strand
GTTCCGTTTTGGCAATGATATTTTTAATAACCATTGGTATTCAGTCGACATTCCTCTTGGGAATAAGTCTTTATGCGATCGCTGCTGTTGTCTTTTTAAGGCTTAAGCGTTGCCCCCGTGCCAGGTCATGTCCCTGACCTTCGCCAATAAAATTACTGTCGGACGTATTCTGGCGGTGCCCTTTCTTATTGTGGTCTTGCTTTATTACTCGTCGGAACGGGATGATCTGCGTTATGTCGCGCTGGTTGTTTTTCTGGCGGCGGTTGTGACGGATGTGATCGATGGATACATTGCCAGAACCAGGCATCAGAAGACCCGTGCCGGCGCTATTCTGGATCCTCTGGCGGACAAACTTCTTTTAATCAGTTCTTTCGTCTGTCTCTATGCGATCGGCCCGGCGCTGCCGGTTATGCGTTTCCCCATCTGGCTTGTGGTGGCGGTGATCAGCCGTGATGTGATCCTCCTTTTGGGCGCGGCTGTGATTTTCATGATTCATGGAGATCTGAAGATTGAAGTTTCGTTCTGGGGAAAGGGCACAACGTTTTTTCAAGTCTTATCGGCGGTCGGGATGCTGTTGCAGTGGCCGGGTTCGACGATCTTCTGGTCGATGACCTTCATTTTTACAATCATCTCGGGGATTGATTATATCCGGCAGGGGATCAGGGTGATTAATGTTCCGTCTTCCGGGGATTAAAAGAAAAGGGGTTTTTAGAATATGGTTTCGATCGCGCTGAGTTTGGTTGTCGGTTATCTTGTGGGCTCAGTCCCGACGGCCTACCTTTTTGGAAAGGCGGTTAAGAAAATCGACATCCGTCAGCATGGCTCGGGGAATGTGGGCGCGACCAACGCCTTTCGGATTTTAGGAAAGGGGCCGGGCACACTGGTGCTCCTTATTGATATTTTCAAAGGCATCTTTGCCATAACGGTTGTCGGAAATGTTTTTGGGATTGACGGGGTGATATGGCGGGTCCTGCTGGGTGTCGCTGTCGTCGTCGGACATAACTGGACGGTCTTCCTCCAATTTAAAGGAGGAAAGGGGATCGCCACCAGTCTGGGTGTCCTGATCGGCCTGACCATCCAATACGCGGCGCTGAGGGTTGTTTTGCTGGTAACAGTTTTGTCCTGGGTCGTTGTCTTTCTTGCAAGCGGTTATGTTTCCCTGTCTTCCATGATCGCGGCCATGGCCATGGTCGTGATGATGCTGCTGACCTCTCAACCGGTGGAACTCAAGGTCCTGGGGGCTGTCTTCTGCGCCTTTGTTCTCATCCGCCATCAGCCCAATATTCATCGCCTTCTGGCCCGCCGGGAGACGAAAGTCCGTTTCCCATTTCAAAGAAAAAAGTAATCCCGCGCCGTTCTGCCTGGTCCTGCCGTTACCCCGTGCGCCCGACGAGGATAAGCCAAAACGCCTTGAAAAGGAAGCGTTTCCCTGGAGGCCCCTTTGCGGCCTTGCCGCCCTTAAGATGCGTGTTATACTTCAATTGTGCTTATTCGACCCTAAGAGTTAACATTCACAAGAAGGCAGGTCTTGATGAGGACAATCCAATACAAAAAGAAACACTCCATTAAACACCGCCGCAAAGTGATCTCCATCAACGAGTACAATGACGACAATGACTGCCGCACGTATATTCACAAAAGTTTTGTTTATATCGTTTCCCGTGTCAAGGGTGTCGGCCCGGCCCTGGGCGAACCGCATATCTACATTCGAAAACATTTTGACACCAAATTGCATCAGGAAGATTTTTCCTTTAAGGTGAAAGGCGCTTTTTATATGACGCGCGATCGGCAGGTCTTCAAGGTCGATTTCTGCCATGCGCTCAAAATTGAAATTGTCTGGAAGAGCAAGGTTTTCTCCCCCAAAAAGTCAGCAACGCTGACTTAGTTTCTTGTGGTCACTCCGCCACAGCCATGACTAACGGAAGGGTTTTTCCCTTCCGTTAGTTTTTTATGAGCTCCCAACGCGACGTCCCTTCGAGAAGCGCAAATCAACAATCCCGCGAGGAAAATAAAGTATTTTAATTTGACGCACACGGCCTTGATAGATATAATCGCATGTGTATATACTATTATAACGATAGAGGGAGAATAGTCATGAGACAATATTCTCGAGAGGTTTTAAGAAAAACCCTGATTTTGCCGATCAGTGTGATGATCTGTGTTGTTTTCGGTTTCTTTTTGTTGATGACGCTGCCGGCGGAGGCTCATGGTCTTTATAAAGAGAAGCCACGGTTCACCCAGGAACTCTTTCAAAGGGGCGAGGTGTTATATCAGAAGCAGTGTTCTGTTTGCCACGGGCCTGAAGGAAGAGGGGACGGTCAGGCGGAATACCTCTTATATCCCAAACCGCGGGATTTTGCCGGCGATAAATTTCGTCTGATTTCCACCACCAGTCAACAGGCCACGGATGAGGATCTGTTTAAAGTGATCGAAAGAGGCATGGCCGGTTCTTCAATGCCTCCGTGGAAACATCTGAGCGAAACAGATCGCTGGGCGCTGGTGTATTACGTCCGGTATTTATCCGAAGTGGATGATTATATTCAAGCCGGGGATATTACAGTGGATATGGTTGAAAAGGGGCTTCCCTGGGAATGGCTTGATAAAATCGTTAATAACAATATCGACCTTAATCATATCATCACAACCCCTGAAGAGCCGAAGGCGACGCGAAAGGGTTTAAACAGAGGCCGGGAATTGTTTGTCGCTTCCTGTGCCGGGTGCCATGGGGCAGAAGGCCGGGGCGATGGCCAGCAGAATATGGTCGACGGCAAAGGTCTTCCGACCAGGCCGCGGGATTTGACAGCAGGGGTTTTTAAGGCGGACTCCAGTTCTGAGGAATTATATTTTCGGATGGTTGCGGGGATCCCGGGGTCACCCATGCCGAGTTATACGGGTGTTTTCACTCCGGAGCAGATCTGGGATCTGATTCATTTTGTGCAGTCGCTTGTCCCTCCCGGGAAAGAAGAAAAAGCGCCGTTAAAACACACGCAAATTACCGCACATAAGGTTACCGGCGAGATTGACACGAATCCGGTTGCCGGTCGATGGGCGGACATCAAGCCCATTGACGTCGCACTAACTCCTTTGTGGTGGCGCGACGGCCGCATTGAGGGCGTGGATGTCCGTGCCGTTTATAATGAGGATAAAATTGCCGTCCTGCTTTCATGGGATGATCCACAAAGGGACGATAACATCGTCGAGGTGCAGTCTTTCACCGACGGTGCTGCGTTACAGTTCTCTGCGGATGAGGATCCCCCATTTTTTGGAATGGGAAGCGCCGAGCATCCTGTTTCCATCTGGCACTGGAAGGCCGCCTGGGAACAGGAAAAGGATCGCCGGCAGGATGTGGAAACTCATTATTCGAATATGGCCACAGATTCGTTTGATACTCAAGTGAATTATGAACACGGTTCTCAATTCGACATATCAAAATCAGAAACGAGATTTCACGATCCGAAGTATATCACCGGATGGGGCGCCGGAAATCCCCTGTCCGATCCCAACCGGGAAAAAGAAACAGCGGAAGAAGCGACGGCAGAAGGACTGGGATCTTATACCTCTCAGAGACCCAAAATAGAACATGTGAAAGCCAGGGGTGTTTGGGCGGATGGAAAATGGCATGTTGTTTTTGTTCGTCCGTTAAATCCTTCAGGAAAAGATTCTCTGCAGTTTAAACCGGGGGAGAGTGCCAGCATTGCCTTCGCGATCTGGGACGGAGCCGGCGGTGACCGCAACGGGCAGAAAATGGTCTCGATTTGGAATCAATTTATCCTGGAGAATAGGGTCGACGATAAGTAAGGGGGAAGGTCTATGAAGAAGATGACTCGCAGTCAATTCCTGAAAGCCAGTGCCGCCACAGGCATTGGGACGTGGATGACGTTGCATGGTTTGCAGTTGTGGGCCCTGGAACCGGCGGACAATATTGAAAACCCCCTCGCCTTTTATCCCAACCGGGACTGGGAAAAGATTTATCGTGACCAGTACCGGTACGACAGCACCTTTTCCTGGGTGTGCTCGCCCAACGACACCCATGCCTGCCGCGTGCTGGCGTATGTCCGTAACGGTATCGTCATACGATTAGGATCGGAATACGATTATGATTCCTACAAGGATCTTTACGGGAACAAGGCAACCCATAACTGGAACCCCAGGCAATGCGCGAAAGGATTTACTTTTCACCGGCTGCTCTATGGGCCCTACCGTTTGAAACACCCTATTATCCGCGCGGGGTGGAAACAATGGGCCGACGACGGTTTTCCGGAATTGACCGGTGAGAACAAAAAAAAATATAAATTTGATTCCAGGGGAACCGATACGCTGGAAAAAGTGTCCTGGGATGATGTCTATACGTATATCGCCAGGGCGCTCACCTCGATCGCAAAACGCTACAGCGGCGAAGAAGGCAGAGCGAAGTTGTTAGCTCAAGGATACCCGCCGGAGATGGTTGATGCGATGCAGGGGGCCGGGACACGAACCATCAAGATGCGCGGCGGCATGGGACTCCTCGGTGTTTTTGGCAAGTACGGCATGTACCGCCTGTGCAACACCCTGGCCATCCTGGACACCCATGTCCGAGGTGTTGATGAAAAAGAAGCCAAGGCAGGAAGGACATGGTCCAATTACACCTGGCACGGGGATCAGGCGCCGGGACATCCCTGGGTTCACGGCCTGCAGAATGCGGACTGCGATTTTAATGACCTGCGCAACAGCAAGCTCATCATCCAGGACGGGAAAAATCTGGTGGAGAACAAAATGGCCGACAGCCATTGGTTTATTGAATGCATGGAACGGGGAGCCAAACTTGTGACGATTTCACCGGAATACAGCCCTCCGGCGACAAAGTCCGATTACTGGATCCCCATCCGTCCGCAAACGGATGCCGCCTTGTTTTTAGGCATCACGCGCCTGATGATGGATGAAGGCTGGTATGACAAAGATTTCGTTCTTAAATTTACCGACTTCCCGCTTTTGATCCGAACGGACAATTTGAAACGGTTGCGCGCTCATGAGGTCTTTCCCGGTTACAAATTGGGCCTTGCCGAAAACGGTCCGAGTTTTAAGTATCAGGGTCTTAAGCAGGAACAATATGAGAAGCTCGGCGATTTTGTCATCTGGGACCGGGATAAAAATCAACCTGCTGCGGTGACCCGTGATGATGTGGGGGACAAGCTGCAGACAAAAGTCGGGAATCCCGCACTGGAAGGGACCTTTAAAATTAAAACCGTTGACGGCAAAGACATCGAAGTCATGACACTGTTTTCGCTCTATAAGATTCATCTTAAAGATTATGATCTGGACAGCGTCATCGACATAACGCATGCCCCCAGGGATTTGGTGATTCAATTGGCCAAAGATATTGCGACGATCAAACCCGCGGCCCTGCATCAGGGCGAGGGGATCAATCATTGGTTTCATGGAACAGAAATGAACCGGGCGGGGTACCTTCCCTTTATGTTGACAGGAAATATTGGGAAACCCGGCGCGGGTGTCTACGGCTGGGCGGGAAATTACAAGGCCGCTCTCTTTCAGGGGTCTCCCTGGACGGGCCCGGGGTTTAAAGGCTGGGTGGCCGAAGATCCCTTCCATCCGAATCTGGATTCGAATGCCAGCGGACGGGACATCAAACCGAAGGCCTTTTTCAAGGACGAAGAACCGGCGTACTGGAATCACGGCGACAGGCCGTTAATCGTCGAGACTCCCAAAGAGGGGCGAAAGGTTTTCACCGGCGACAGCCACATGCCGACACCGTCTAAGGCCATCATTTTCAACAATGTGAATTTGATCAACAACGCCAAGCACTGTTATGACATGATCAAGAATGTCAACCCGAATGTCGAGATGATCGTCTCCTTTGACATCCAGATGACAGGCACGATCGAATATTCGGATATCGCCCTGCCGGCCAACAGCTGGCTCGAATTTGAAGGGCTCGAAGTGACGGCGTCGTGTTCGAATCCGTTTTTGCAGATTTGGAAAGGCGGGATTCCTCCCATTTTTGACAGCCGGGACGATCTGGTGATCCTGTCCCAGATTGCCCAAAAATTAGGGGAGCTGACCGGGGACAAGCGGTTTTCCGATTACTGGAAGTTCGCCCTGGACAACAAAAGAGAAGTCTATATTCAGCGTCTCCTGGACTCCTGCACGACGACAACCGGGTATAAGCTGAATGACATTATGGCCGGGAAATACGGCCCACCGGGAGGTGCGCTCATGCTCTTTCGGACGTACCCGCGCATCCCGTTCTGGGAACAGATCCATGAAAGTCAGCCCTTCTATACCGACACCGGGCGCATGCACGCCTATACGGATGTCCCCGAGGCCATTGAATACGGTGAAAATTTTGTTGTTCACCGGGAAGGCCCGGAGGCGACTCCTTATCTGCCGAATGTGATTGTGAGTTCCAATCCGTATATCCGGCCCAATGACTACGGGATTTCCCGGGATGAAGAGCATTGGGATAAGAGGACCATCCGGAACATCAAACTCTCCTGGGAAGAGACAAAAAAGACCAGGAATTTTCTATGGGAAAAAGGATTCAGTTTTTACTGCCTGACCCCCAAGACCCGTCACAGGGTTCACTCCCTCTGGAGCAATGTCGACTGGCATCAAATCTGGGATTCGAATTTTGGAGATCCTTACCGGATGGACAAACGAAGCCCCGGCGTTGGAGAGCAGCAGCTTCATATGAATCCCCAGGCGGCGAAAAATCTTGGGATCAACGATGGAGATTATGTCTATGTCGACGCCAATCCCGCGGATCGCCCCTACGTCGGCGCCAAACCCGACGATCCGTTCTATAAAGTCGCCCGGCTCATGCTCAGGGTCAAATACAATCCGGCTTATCCCTACAATGTGGTCATGATGAAACACGGGACATACATCGCCACGGAAAAATCGGTCAAGGCCCATGAGACACGGCCCGACAAACGCGCCCTGTCCGAGGGGGGGCAGTATCAATCAAATTATCGTTACGGTTCTCAGCAGAGTGTGACGCGCAACTGGCACATGCCCATGCATCAAACGGACACCCTGTTTCATAAGGCGAAGGTTTTCATGTCTTTTATCTTTGGGGGAGAGGCGGACAATCATGCGGTCAATACCGTTCCCAAAGAAACGCTGGTCAAAGTGACCAAGGCCGAAGACGGCGGCATGCACGGAAAAGGAATATGGAAACCGGCCACAACCGGATATTCTCCCTCGCATGAGAACGCGGCGATGCAGAAATATCTCGCGGGCGGATTTGTTGGAGAAAAAGGTGGAGATGAGGATTTCTGGGGGGTTTAGTTGAAAGGACAAAAGCATGGCTCGAAAAGAGAATGAGGAGGATGATCCCGTCGAGATGATCGGGATGCAATTGCCGAATCAGACAGAGGAACAGTTAAGGGATATGGCGCTCTGTTTTGCGGAAGAATTTGTCCGGGAAGGCTGGAGCGAGGAGAGGCTGATGAAGATGTTTAAAAATCCATTCTATCAAGGCCCGTATCTGGTTTGGCAGCAAAAAGGCGACGACTATGTCCAATCGGTGATCGACGATGCCGTGAGAATGTGGCGGCCTCATATATCCAGGAGCCGGGATTTCCCAAGATCAAATCAGGAGGAAACTCATGAGTCAGGTCTATAATTGGCAGCTCAACAGAACGATGGAGTATCCTCACGAGGAACATCATCCCAAAAAACAATTTGCCTTTGTGTTCAATCTCAACCGGTGCATCGGCTGCCAGACCTGCACCATGGCCTGCAAGTCGACGTGGACGTTCTCTAAAGGCCAGGAATACATGTGGTGGAATAACGTCGAGACAAAGCCGTACGGCGGCTATCCCCAGTTCTGGGACGTGAAGCTTCTGGAGATCCTTGAGGCCGTCAACCCCGGCGGGCAGAAATGGAATGGGGACAAATTCGACGGGATGACGATCTTTGAAGCCGCCAAAAAGCATTTGGGAAAACAGCCCCAGCGCGTCCTCGGGTATCTGCCGACGGATGAGGAATGGCGCTCCCCCAATATTTATGAGGACAGCCCTGTCGGCGGAGAAGGGAAAAACGGAGAATTTCATAAAACGGGAGAAAAGCTGCCCGCCCATAAAACCTGGTTTTTTTATCTGGCCAGGATTTGCAACCACTGCACGTATCCGGGGTGTCTGGCCGCCTGTCCGCGCAACGCGATTTATAAGCGGGGAGAAGATGGTGTCGTGCTTGTGGATCAGGAGCGCTGCCGCGGCTACCGCAAATGCGTTGAAGCGTGCCCTTATAAAAAGGCCATGTACCGTCCCTCAACGCGAGTCACGGAAAAGTGCATCGCCTGTTATCCCCGTCTGGAAGGGACAGATCCCGAGACAAAGGGGCAGCCCATGGAAACCCGCTGCATGGCCGCCTGCATCGGGCAGATTCGTCTGCAGGGATTGGTTGATATTCAAGACAACGGGAGTTGGACGGAAGACCGGTATAATCCCCTTTATTATCTTATCAAAGTCGCGAAGGTTGCCCTGCCGCTGTACCCTCAGTTTGGAACCGAACCCAATGGTTTTTACATCCCTCCCCGCTGGGTGCCGCGCCCGTTTCTCAAGCAGATGTTCGGCCCCGGCGTGGATCATGCCATCGAGACCTACATGGTCCCCGACCGGGAGCTTTTGGCCGTGCAGCAGCTTTTCCGACGATCGAACCAGATCATCTTTCGTTATGAAATCAAAAACGGACCGAAGGTTTACGAGACCGAAATCCACGGCAGGCCTTTTACGCTGTACAACGACACCATCATTGCGTTCAATAAAGCCAATAAGGAAATATTCCGTACCCAGGTGGAGGAACCGTTTTATGTCCGGCCCGACAAACACCAAAACTCAATCTGACGCAATCGATATGCTGTTGTGCCGCGGCGAGCTTTACGCCGTCCTCGCTCTTTTATACCGGCATCCTTCCTCGATCCGCAAGGAGTCGCTGCTTCAGGAACAGCGCGCATCCTGGAAAGAAGCCGTTTCGCTGTTAAATTTCCCCGACAAAGCTCCGTTAGAGACGTCGCTGGATTTGTTATCAAGGGACCTGGAGGAGATCCATGACCAGAAGTGGGTTTCTCTTTATGAGGGTTGTTTTTCTCACACCGCGCACGGGACAGTATCAAGTTACGAACTGGAATACGGCGAAGAGCACACGCATCGTCAGCCGCAGCAATTGGGCGATATCGCTGCTTTTTATCAGGCCTTTGGTCTTAA
This sequence comes from uncultured Planctomycetales bacterium, assembly GCA_964361085.1. GTDB lineage: Bacteria > Omnitrophota > Gorgyraeia > Zapsychrales > JANLHA01 > CAYHZK01. The sequence continues at coordinate 2,211 of CAYHZK010000062.1, read as the reverse complement.
GATCAGCGAAAAAATTCATGAGCGGGTTGACCATATCGCTGTGGAGTGCGAGTTGATGCACGTCTTACTCTTCAAGGAGGCGTATGCCTTGGAACACCACGGGCAGGAGAACGCTGAGATCTGCCGTCAGGCCTCGTGCCGGTTTCTTTCCGAACATCTGGGCCAATGGGCGCCGTCCTTTGCCATGCGGCTTGCAAAATACGCCAGGGAAGGTCTGTTCAAACACCTGGCGGATGTGACGTTATTTTTTATCGTCGAGGACTGCCATAACCAGAAGATCATTCCGGGGCCGCGTGATCTGCTCGTTCGTTCGGTGAATGAAAAAGTTGATACCGGCTGTGTCTCGTGTTCTTTAAAGGCAGATCTCCCATGTTAACCGGAAGTTGTCCAAAGATGGAGTTTGATCCCGCATTTGTTGAAGAGGCTGTTTTTTGGGCGGCGCGAGACACAAGGGAAGCCGACAACACCCTCATCCAGCATTTTCATAATGACAGGGAAAGGATTTATCAAAATGCCGCAGAGGAAGACCGCAACGTGTCGTTTCAGCGGTTGTACGGCGAATATTTTGAGAAGCTTGGGATCAAAGACATGTTTGAACGGGTCGTTGTCGATTTCCCTCTGCTGAATCAACCCGGCATTCTGATTTTTTTCAAAAAGGTTTGGAGCAAACGGGACGAGGATACCGAATTGTATGTCGACGGCCCTTCAAAGACGGTTTGCCTGGCCCTCACGGTCAACCGGATATTACAGCCGGCCGGCTTGCAGGCCATCCTGCGGCATGAATTGCTGCGCATCTCGGATATGCTCGACCCGCGTTTTCAATATGTCCCGCATATCAACCTGGACGGCAAGGATGAATTGGAAGACAACGTGATCCGTGACTGTTTCCGTATTCTTTGGGATGCGTATATTGATATCCGGCTTGGAAAAAAAGGTCATTCGGTGATGAAGCCGGCTGAGGAACGGAAAAAGGAGTTGCAGAGAGCGGTTTTCTTTTTTAAAAAAAGTGAGCAGGAATATATTTATTCCAGGCTTGAGGGGTGTGAAGATTTGACGCAAATCGATCTGATCGGCTGGGCGCAGGACGCCCGCAGCACAAAGACGCCGGGCCCTTGCTGATGGTCCGGGGATGTTTAACCCTCCGTAGTCATTCGACATGTCAATGATCGCTTACAAATGGATCCCGGTTATCGACCCGGATCTTTGCAACGGATGCCAGGAATGTGTCCTGGCCTGCGGGCCGAAATGTCTTGAGCTCGAGGACAATCTCGCCGTTTTAACCAGGCCGGATCTCTGCGGCAGCGAGGAACATTGCATCGCCCCGTGTCCGGTTCAAGCGATCAGGATGGCCTGGGTGCCCATGCAGGGACACCAATCTGTGGGGAAATGGAAATAGCGGGTGGCGCTTTCCCGGTGTCAGCTGTGCCCGGCAGCGGGCCCACAGATGAGGTCCGTGTCCTCATGGACAGGAATCAATAAGAAAAATTTATTTTTAAAACCATAAGGAGGGGCCATGGACACGGTTAAGACATTGACAAAGATCATCAAACGGGACGGGACTGAAGAAACTTTTAATCCTCATAAAATCACCGCGGCTATTCAAAAGGCGGGAGAGGCGACAGGCGAGTTCGAGGAGACAACCGCCAAAAAGTTAATGGTGCGGGTTGTGAACATCATTCATCAACTGGTCAAGGATCATCCCCCGTCGGTTGAAGAGGTCCAGGATATCGTCGAGGAGGTCTTGTTCAGCTCGCCGTTCCGGAAAACGGCCAGGGCCTACATCCTCTACCGTGAACAGCACGCCCAAATCCGCGACGTCGCCAATAAATTCAATACCGATCTTGTTGCGCGTTACTTGAGTCAGGACGATTGGCGTGTCCATGAGAACAGCAATATGGCGTTTTCCCTTCAGGGCCTGAATCATTACATCTCCTCCGAGGTCAGCAAGGTTTATTGGCTCAATAAAGTGTACCCGCAGGAAATCAAAGAGGCATACACGCAGGGAGATCTGCACATTCATGATTTGGGTCTGATCAGCGTTTACTGCGTGGGATGGGACCTGCAGGATCTGCTCATGGAAGGGTTCAAAGGGGCCAGCGGCAAAATGGAATCGGCGCCCCCCAGACATTTGCGCAGCGCCCTTGGCCAGATCGTTAATTTCTTTTATACCCTGCAAGGGGAGGCGGCGGGCGCGCAGGCCTTTTCCAACTT
>CAYHZK010000061.1:0-11672 GCA_964361085.1 uncultured Planctomycetales bacterium | reverse complement strand
ACATCTGCTCTCAATGCCATGAAACAACCTGCTGCTCCCGGATCCTGAAAGGTTTTTATCCGCCGTACGACGCCACGGTCATCGCGAAGTTGAAAAAATCCGGGGCCGTGATCCTGGGCAATACCAATATGGATGATTTTGCCTTTGGTTCCTCGACGGAAAACTCGTGTTACGGGCCGTCGCGTAATCCCTGGAATCCCGATTATGTTCCCGGGGGTTCGAGCGGCGGATCCGCCGCGGCTGTGGCCGGCCATGAAACCATCTGGGCCTTGGGATCGGACACGGGCGGATCCATCCGCCAGCCCGCCTCGTTCTGCGGGGTCGTGGGGGTCAAACCCACGTATGGCCGGGTTTCCCGCTACGGGCTCATTGCCTTTGCCTCAAGCCTTGATCAAATCGGCCCCATCACCAAGGATGTCACCGATGCCGCGTTGCTTCTTAAGATCATCGCCGGTTATGACGAAAAGGACTCGACGTCCGTTGATCTTCCTGTGCCGGATTACCTGAAATCCTTAACCGGGGAGGTCCGGGGTATCAAGATCGGCATCCCCAAAGAATTTTTTGTCGAGGGGATGGACCCCGAAGTGAAAAAAGCCATTTTCGAGGCGATCGAAGTCCTCAAACACAAAGGGGCGAAGTTCAGCGAAGTCTCTTTGCCGCACAGCCAGTATTCCGTTGCCACGTACTACATCATCGCCACCGCCGAGGCCAGCTCCAACCTGGCCCGCTACGACGGGGTGCGCTACGGTTTGCGCCGGCGTCCGCAGAGCGTCCGCAAAACACCGATCATCGACATGTTCGAAGAAACCCGTGACGCCGGTTTCGGCCCCGAGGCCAAACGCCGGATCATGCTGGGGACGTATTCGTTGTCGTCGGGCTATTACGACGCCTATTATCTGCGGGCCCAAAAGGTGAGGACGCTGATTAAAAATGATTTTGATCGAGTTTTTCAGGAGTTTGACGCCATCGTGACCCCGACGTCTCCGACAACGGCATTCAAGATCGGAGAAAAAACCGACGACCCGCTCTCGATGTACCTTTCGGACATTTACACGATTTCCGTCAACTTAAGCGGTGTCCCCGGGATCTCGGTGCCCTGCGGCTTTTCCAAAAGCGGATTGCCGATCGGCCTGCAGATCATCACCAAACCCTTTGCCGAGGACATGATGTTCCGCGTCGCGCACGCGTATGAACAGGCGACCCCGTGGCATCATGAAAAAGCGTCGTTCGTGAAGCGTGAATCGTGAATCGTTGTCAGCCGTCCGTGAAACGCAAACGGCGGCGTGCGAAGAAAAAGTCGTTATGAAAAATTTAGAGAAACAATTTGAGACGGTCATTGGCCTTGAAGTGCATTTGCAGTTCAAGACCAGGACCAAGATTTTTTGCGGCTGCGCCAATGAATTCGGCAGGGCGCCCAACAGCCTGACGTGCCCGGTGTGTTTAGGGCTGCCCGGGTCTCTGCCGGTCCTCAACAAAACCGCCCTCGATTACGCGATCAAGGTCGCGTTGGGCCTGCATGCCAAAGTCAATCCTTATATCAAATTCGACCGCAAAAATTATTATTATCACGATTTGCCCAAAGGTTATCAGATCTCGCAATACGATCTGCCGATTGCCCGGGACGGGTTTGTCATGACCCCGACGGGGCAGGGGCCCAAGCGGATCGGCATCCATCGCGCCCATCTTGAAGAGGACGCCGGGAAGATCATCCATGATTCGGACGTCAAAAGCAGTCTGGTCGATTACAACCGCACGGGCACGCCTCTGATGGAAATCGTCACCGAACCCGATCTGCGTTCGCCGCAGGAGGCCTACGATTACCTGACGACCTTAAAACTCATCCTCGAATACCTCGATGTCTCGGACTGCGATATGGAAAAGGGGAGTCTTCGCTGCGACGCCAATGTCTCCGTGCGGGACGTCGGAGAAACAAAACTGCGCACCAAGACCGAGCTTAAGAATATGAATTCCTTCAAGGCGGTCAAAACCGCTCTTGAGTTTGAGGTCAACCGTCATCAGGACGTTTACCGTTCCGGCGGCGCCATCACGCAGGAAACGAGGCTGTGGAATGAAGAAAAGGGCATGACCATGCCGATGCGGTCAAAGGAAGAGGCCCATGATTACCGGTATTTCCCGGAGCCGGACTTAGTGCCGTTCGTCGTCAGTGAAGCCGAGATCGACCGTATCCGTCAAACCCTTCCGGAATTCCCTGAGGCAAAGTTTGATCGCCTGCGTTCGCAATACGTCCTGGGCGATTATGACGCCCAGATCGTGGTCCAGGCCCGGGACGTCGCCGATTTTTTCGAGGCGTGCGCGAAACTTTATCCGGAAGCCAAAAAGATTTGCAACTGGATCATCGGGCCGCTGCAGCAGGAGCTCAACGCCCGCAAGGCCGGAATCGCGGCCTTAAGAATCACCCCTGGGAATTTCACCGCGCTGATTAAAAAAGTCGAAGACGGGGTCGTCAGCAACCTTGTCGGCAAGGAGATTCTGGCGATGATGATTGACTCAGGGCAATCCGCCGATATAATCATTAACGAAAAAGGGTTGGCGCAGGTCTCGGACGACGGGGTCCTGGAAAAACTGATTGATGAGATTTTAAACGAGCATGCCGGGGTGGTTGATCAGATCAAGCAGGGCAAAGAAAGCGCCATGGGTTTTCTCGTCGGGCAGGCCATGCGCAAGACGCAGGGCAAGGCCAACCCCAAAAAACTGGGTGACATGATCAAAAGGAGGCTGTTGAATGTATAAACGATTTTTGGGAATTTTTCTCGCCGGGGTTCTGCTTCTGGGCATCACGACGTTGGGTGTTTCGCAGGTCAATAACCCGGCGATCAATGATTTGTACTCCCAAATCGAATTGTTCAGTTACGCGCTGACAACGGTGCAATCCGAATACGTCGATGAGAAAAAACCCCAGGAGCTCATTTACGGGGCGCTGCGCGGGATGCTGTCTTCTCTGGACCCTCACAGCCAGTTTTTGGACCCGGATGACTACAAGGACCTGAAGACCGAAACCCAGGGAAAGTTCGGGGGGCTGGGGATTGAAATTTCCGTTCGCGACGGCCTTTTGACCGTCATCACGCCGATTGACGATACGCCGGCCTTCAAGGCCGGGATCAAGGCCGGTGACCGTATCGTGAAAATCGAAAATGATCTTACCAAGGAACTGACCTTAAGCGACGCGGTCAAAAAATTGCGCGGAGACCCGGGCACGGATATCCACATCACCATCCTGCGCGAAGAGGAATTCAAATTGCATGAATTTACGATCACCCGCGAGATCATCCAGATCAAGGACGTCAAGGATCCGATGGTCCTCGAGGAGCATATCGGGTATGTCCGTCTGGCCGAATTCCGCGAGGACTCATTCGAGGAACTGCACAAGGCCCTCGAAAAATTACGGACGGATGGGGCCGACAGTTTGATTCTGGATCTGCGCAATAATCCGGGCGGGCTTTTGAATGTCGCGATCAAAATCACCGAAGATTTTCTTCCCCCCGGGCAGCTCATCGTTTCCACAAAAGGACGGCATCCGTCCCAGGATATCGAAACCCGTTCCAAGGAGACCACGGGAAAAGTCAGCGACTGGCCCATGGTCATCCTTATCAACGAAGGGAGCGCCTCCGGCAGCGAAATCCTCGCGGGCGCGCTTCAGGATAACAAACGGGCCGTGCTTGTCGGGACGCAGTCGTTCGGCAAGGGATCGGTTCAGTCGGTGATTCCTCTGCCCGACGGTTCCGGCTTGCGCGTCACGACCAGCAAATACTTTACCCCGTCGGGGCGATCGATCCACGGCAAAGGGATCGCGCCGGATATCGTTGTCAAACGAGAATACCCCAAGGAAGAAAAAGAGGGCGACGCCGGGACCATTGAAAAACGGCAGGAAGACATTGAGAAAATTTTTTCCGATATTGAAGTCAAAGAGGCCGAAGACCCTGAACGCGCCAAACTCTCCCAGAAGGAAAAAGAAACCCTCAGCCGTCTGCTCAAAGACAATCAGGTCCGCAGCGCGTTAAGCGTGCTCAAAGGGATTAAAGTTTATAAAAAATTCAATTCGCCGGCTGAAGCTGAACCTGTGACCCAAAACTCGGCGGGGTTATGATTTTTCCTTCTCGGGAGATATGTCTCAATCCTGGAGTCGATTTTTGAAAAACCGCAGCGGCAAGACAAGGCACCCTGGTCTTGCCGTTGTGATTTTATTTGCGATTGTGGTGGTCCAGGGATATTTTCTCTGGCGGGCTTATGGCCCTGTCGCAACGGCGACGACGAAGAAAGCGAAAGTTTCCAAATCCGCGATTGCTGTTCCGTCGTTCCCTTGGCCGGCCTCATCGCAATCGCGGCCGCCGTCAACCCGTCCGTCCGGCAGGATTGCCGTCATCATCGATGACAGCGGATATAACCGGTCCGACTGCGAGCATCTCGCGGCGATTGCCGCGCCCGTCACAATTTCGATCCTGCCGCAACTGAGATTTTCCGAGGAGATCGCCGAGTGCGCCAATGCCCTGCACAAAGAGGTCATGCTGCATCTGCCCCTTGAGCCGTATTCAAACAGCGAAAAATATCCGGAAAGTTATATTATCAAGACGACCATGCCCAAGGCCGCCGTCATCAAGCGGTTTTATCAGGCCCTGAAAGGTGTCCCGTTTACCGTTGGAGTCAACAATCACATGGGATCCAAAGCGACGGAAAACACAAAACTCATGTCGATCCTTTTTGCCGAGCTGGCGAAAAGCGATCTGTTTTTCGTCGACAGCCGGGTCACCGGAAAATCGGTCTGCCTCAGCCTCGCGCGCAAATACAAGATTCCGTTCACCCAGAGGGATATTTTTCTCGACAATACCAACGAGCGCGAATATATCGAAGGTCAATTCCGGCAGCTGGCGCAACGGGCCCGCAGCCACGGCGTTGCCGTCGGAATCGGACACGCCCGGCCGCTGACATGGACGATCCTCAAAGAGCAGGCGGAAACGCTGACGCAGGAAGGATTTCAGTTCGTAACAGTGAGAGGAATTATTAATCAATAAGGAAAGGTATTGCATATCTCGTAGTTCGTATCTCTCAGGTTAGGTTTTCGAAATATGAGATACGTAATACGGGATACGAACTACGGTTTTTATGAACATCCTCGGCATCGAAACGTCCTGTGATGAAACCGCCGCCGCCGTCGTCAAAGACGGACAGGTGGTCCTTTCGAATATCGTGGCCTCAAGCCTCAAAGAGCACAGCCGTTACGGCGGGATCATCCCGGAGATCGCCTCCCGCCGGCAGATGGAACTCATCAACGCCGTCGTGCAAACCGCGCTGGAGAAGGCCGGCTGCAAACTCAAAAATATCCATGCCGTTGCCGTAACGCGGTCTCCCGGGTTGATCGGTTCGCTTTTGGTCGGGATTTCCTACGCCCGGGCCTTGAGCTTCGCGGCTCAAAAACCGCTCTTTGAGATGGATCACATCAAGGCCCATCTCTACGCGAATTTTCTTCGCTTTGCCGGCTCCCCCTCTTCGCGGCGCGCCCCGCTGCCGGAACTGCCGGCCGTCGGATTGATCGTCTCCGGTGGGCACACGAACCTTTATTACCTGAAAAATCCCGGTTCATTTCGACTTCTGGGGCAGACCCGCGATGATGCGGCCGGGGAGGCCTTCGACAAAGTGGCGCGGATCCTTGACCTGGGGTATCCGGGCGGGCCGATCATTGACCGCCTGGCCCGGCGGGGAAAAAATGAACATCTGCGTTTTGCCTGCGCGGATTTTCCCGGCAGTTATGATTTCAGTTTCAGCGGGATCAAAACCGCAGTTCTCTATTACAAACAAAAACATTCCAAAACAAAGGGTTTTAATCCGGCGGCTGTCGCCTATTCTTTTCAGGACAGCGTTGTTTCGGTTTTGGTCAAAAAAAGCACCGCAGCCTGTCTGCATAAAAAGGTCAAGACTCTCCTCGTCGGGGGAGGGGTGGCGGCCAATTCGGCGTTGCGGAAAAAACTGCAGGAGGCGGGACAACAGCATCACATCGATGTCTTTTTCCCGCCCTTGGCACTCTGTCTCGATAATGCCGCCATGATCGCCGGCCTCGCGCATCACCGCGGAAAAGAATGAAAAAATTGTTTTCGGCAAGCGCATTTTCTTTTAGAATAGGGACAACCAGAGGAGGGAAGGCTATGGCACTTTTATCGCGTCGGGAAGTAACAGACCCAGAGGAAAAAACCATCGAGATCAACGCGCAGATGCAGGGGACCCTGTCCTTCAAAGATCCCGTCACATTGAAAATCAACGGCAATTTCAACGGGACCCTGGAAACCCGGGGGACGCTCACGGTCGGGAATGCCGCGTTTGTGGAGGCGCATATCACCGGCGAGAATATCATCATCGCCGGAAAAGTCCGCGGGGATGTCGTCGCCAAAAAGATGCTTGTTCTTATGCCGACGGCTGTTTTGTCGGGAAATATTTCAACTCCCAAACTCAATATTGTGGAAGGGGCGGTCTTCCATGGGCAATGCCAGATGATGGAAGACATGCTCAACATCGATGAAGTCGCCAAATATCTGGAGATTGATATGCCGGCCATTTTAGAGCTGGCCGACGCCGGAAAAATCCCGGCCGTACGCAGCGGCGACACCTGGACCTTTGAGCGCTCCAAAATCGACACCTGGGCCGCGACCGGAAAAATCAAATAATCCGCCGTTCGAGACATCATGACCGATAGTCAATATATATCCGTGCGGGAAACCGCCCAAATCCTCGGCACTTCCGAAAAAAAGGTCATGGACCTCATTGAGGAAGGCAAACTTCAGGCCTACAAAATCGCCAATCAATTTTTAAGGCTGAAGAAATCCGAAATCATGGCACTGCGTAATTCGGGCGCTGTTGTCAAGGAGGTGGTCGTGCATCCTTACACCAGGGCCGAACGCATCAAGGATTTTTTTTACTTCAATGATTTTTATCTGATCTCCTCCGGCGTCATCGCCCTCCTTTTGTTTATCATCTTTCAGAAGTGACGGACTCCCCATGACAAATCCGTTGAGGACATTTTCGATGGTCTGGATCTGCGGCTTGCTGATCCTGGGACCCGGATGCGCCACAATCCGGGACATCAAGAAAAGACAATCCTCCCGGAGAGAACAGCGGGAGGTGAGAAAGAATAATTATCTCAATTTGCAGCGGGCGATCGCCACCAATACGATCAGGACGGGAATGGCGGCCCAGGAGCTCAAAAAAGAATTTGGCGAACCCGATGACATTTTTTATTCCAGTTCCAACATCAGCAGCTTTCAAATATGGACCTATCAGAAGGTTGTCGAAAACCCGGGCGATAAGGACTGGAACCCCATTCGCCTTTATTTCGAAAGCGATAAGCTGATCAGCTGGAAGTATTAAGGGTCAGGACCGGAAAAAGTCCTTGATATTTCAAACCCTTTCGCATAGAATCTAGGAAATTCAAATCGACAAAAACCCGTTTTTCCTCGAGAAAATTCCTGTTGAAAAATTTTGGCGGCGTAGCTCAGCCTGATAGAGCACTCGGCTCATACCCGATCGGCCAGTGGTTTAAATCCACTCGCCGCCACCATTTTTTATCGTGTTCATTCATGGCGTCTCGACCCTTCCTGCAACGGTGTCTGTTCCCCATGGCCGTGTGTATTTTTTTTGTCGCGTCGACCCCCTGTCGGGTTTTTGGCAATCTGTTCGATCATCGGAGTGCTCAATCCCCGTATCAAAATGTTGTTGTGGAGCGGGTGCTGAGCGCCGATACCCTTGTCCTTAAGGGCGGCGAGAAAATCAGAATGATCGGCCTGAAGGCTCCCGAGCCGCCGCGGCGGCAGAAAATTGAAAGGGACAAACAAGGGGTTATCGTCGAACGCGACACCCCGGAAACCACCATCGAAGAAAAGGCCTTTGCGTTCGCCCAATCCCTGCTGGAGGGGCAAGCGGTGCGGCTGGAGTTTGACGAGCAAAAAAAAGACGAGGATTTTATAACGCTGGCCTATGTCTTTCTCGTTGAAAATGATGTTTTCGTGAATGCCGAGATCCTGCGGCAGGGTTTTGCCGACCTTCAGCTTCGCGCGCCGAATTTGAAATACAGCGACATCCTGCGCCGGGCCTACCGCGAGGCCCGGGAACAATTGCGGGGACTGCGGGGCGAGTAGGTTAACGGTCTTTTTATGTTATATTTCGCGCTCGGTGTCATCATCCTGCTTCTCATTCTGGTGGCCCGTTACGGGTCCCGCTGGTTTGACCAATTTTAAATCATGATCAAGGATATCCGCCGCCAGATCAAGGAAACCATCCGACGGCATCATCTCATCAAGGCGGGCGATCTCGTGCTCGCCGGGGTTTCGGGCGGCGCTGATTCCACCGTCATGGCGCATCTTTTAGCCGGGCTGCGTCAGGACCTCGGATACCGGCTGCACATCATCCACGTCAATCACCGGCTTCGAAAAAGCGCCGACATCGATGAACGCTTTGTCAAAAAGCTCTGCCAATCCCTGCGGCTTCCGTGCACAGCGGTTACGCTCGACCTTAAAAAATCTTTGAGCAAGGGCGGGTCCCTCGAGGAGGTCGCCAGAGAAGCGCGGTATCGCGCGTTTTTCAAAACGGCAAAAAAAATTAGGGCGGCGGCGGTTGCCCTCGCTCATCACGAGGATGATTTGGCCGAGACGGTTTTGATGCGCATCCTGCGCGGCAGCGGGCTGCTGGGGTTGCAGGCGATCCTCCCCAAGCGCGAAATCGGGGGGCACACCGTCATTCGTCCGATGTTTGAAGTCACCCGCCGGGATGTTGAGGATTTTTTAACGAAACACCATCTCCGCTTTCGCAACGATCCGACAAACCGCAAAACCTGTTTTTTTCGAAACAAAATCCGTCTCCATCTGTTGCCGCTTTTGGAAAAAGAATATCAGCCGAATATCAGAAAGATTCTGGCCAACCTGGCGGATGTCAGCTCGTGCGATTATGATTTTCTCATCGCGCGCGCGCAAAAGATTTTTAAAACCTCCGCGACGGTGATGGGACAAAAATCTGTTCGGGTTCCGTTGCCGCTGTTGCTCCGTCTTCACCCGAGCCTCGGAAGAATCGTTCTGAGGCTCAGCCTTCAGGAATTGCAGGGGAATACCAGGACCTTCACGCTAACTCATCTTCGCGAGATCGAAGATCTGATAAAAAATCGTCCCCCAGGCGCTGTCGTTCATCTGCCGCAAAGGATCGCCGTCAGAAAAGGGCCTGCGACCATCGATTTTTTAAAAGACTCCCGCTTAGGGTAAACATTTGATGACTTGATTAAGTGAAAATATTCACTATAATTATGACGATTCTAATATAGAAATTTTTAAGGAAGGAATGCTCATGTCAAAGTTGCGAAATCCAAATCTGCGCAAACCCCTCAAAGGTTCTCCCTTAAAAGGACCCAACAAGGATACCAACGGCAACTGGATATTCTGGGTGATGCTGGGGTTTTTCGTTCTGCTCATGATGATCCAGTCCGAGACGGTCAACAAAATGACCAACCCGCAGGATATGTCCTACAGCCAGTTTTATAATCTCGTGAAAGATAAAGACAGCGCCGCCCAGATTGAAAAGCTTGAGATGCTGGAGGGGCCGGAGAATTTTCTGCGCGGCAAACTCAAAGGGGGGGCGGAATTTCGCCTGAATATTCCCAACAAGGACGAGGGGTTGTTAACGGTCATCAGGGAAAATGTCTCTGATTTCTCCGTCAAGCCGGCCCAGACGTTTTGGAGCCAGCTGATTTTTTCTCTCCTGCCGATTTTGCTTTTGATCGGATTCATCTGGTTTGTGTCGTACCGCGGCAGCCAAATGGGAAACCGGATCTGGTCGTTTGGAAAATCCCGGGCCCGGATCAACAGCAAGGACACGGTGAATATCACCTTTAATGATGTGGCCGGCGTCGATGAGGCCAAGGAAGAATTGCAGGAGGTCATCGAGTTTCTCAAGGATCCCCGCAAATTTCAACGTTTGGGAGGCAAGATCCCCAAAGGCGTCCTTTTAGTCGGACATCCCGGAACGGGAAAGACCCTTTTAGCCAAGGCGGTCGCCGGAGAAGCCGGTGTCCCGTTTTTTTCCTTAAGCGGCTCGGATTTCGTCGAGATGTTTGTCGGTGTCGGCGCCTCGCGCGTGCGCGATCTTTTTGAGCAGGCCCGCAAGGCGTCCAAGGTTTCGGGGAAAGGCTCTATCGTTTTTATCGACGAGATTGATGCCGTGGGCCGCCTGCGGTTTTCCGGCATCGGCGGCGGCAACGACGAACGCGAACAAACCCTCAACGCCCTTCTGGTTGAAATGGACGGATTCACGCCCCAGAGCGGCGTCATCATTATCGCCGCGACCAACCGTCCCGACACCCTGGACCCCGCCTTGCTGCGACCGGGACGCTTTGACCGTCAGATCGTCGTCACCCTTCCCGACATCAAAGGCCGGGAAGGGATTCTGCGGGTTCACAGCAAAAATATCAAAATGGGGAAGAACGTCGATTTTGCCAGGCTCGCGCAGCAGACCGTTTATTTTTCCGGCGCCGATCTCGCCAATGTGTGCAACGAGGCGGCGCTTTTAGCCGCCCGCAAAGACAAGGAAGCCGTCGAGATGGAAGACTTCCTGGCGGCGATTGAACGCGTCACCATGGGCCCTGAGAAGAAAAGCCGCACGGTCTCAAAAAAAGAAAAAGAGCAGACCGCCTATCATGAGGCCGGGCATGCCCTGTTGTCGCTTCTGGTTGACGACGTCGACACATTCACGAAGGTTTCGATCATCCCCCGGGGGATGGCCGGCGGCTACACGATCACGCCGCCGACGGAAGACCGTCATTATTACAGCAAAAAAGAATTGATGGGACGGATGATCGTCTTATTAGGCGGCATGGTGGGCGAAGAGATTTATATGAACGGGAGCACAACCGGTGTTTCCAATGATCTGGAGCGGGTCACGCAGGTTGCCCGCGCGATGGTCTGCGAATACGGCATGAATGAAAAACTGGGCCGCATGGCCTTTGGTCAGCGCCAAAAGCAGATGTTTTTGGGACGGGACCTCTGGGAACATAAAGATTACAGCGAGGACACCGCAAAAAATATTGATCTCGAAGTCAAAAAACTCGTCGATGAGGCCTATGACCGCGCCAAATCGCTGCTGGTTGAGCATCGCGACAAGCTCGACCTGATCGCCAAACGTCTTATCGAAAAAGAGGTGATCGACATCGAAGAAACCCGCGTTCTTTTGGGGATCCCGGAAGGACTTTTTCCGCCCAAGCTCAAGGGCGCGATCGACTCCGGGACTCAGCACAAGGTCAATACCGTTTAAGATGCCGATGAACAACCGGATAACTCTCTTTTAATTTTTGTGAACCCTTCGTTGTTATCGAGTCGTCCTCATTATCTTGTCCGCGCGCGTGATTTTTTAATCCCTGTCGGCGAAAAAACAAAAATCATGGGCGTTGTCAACGTCACGCCCGATTCCTTCAGCGGAGACGGTTGCCTGCGCGGCAAAAGTGATTTTATCGCGCATGCCGTCGGCCATGCCCGGCGTTTGATTGATGATGGAGCCGACATCATTGACATCGGGGGGGAATCCTCGCGTCCCGGCGCTGTGCGGATTTCCGTGGCGGAAGAACTCAGGCGGGTGATCCCCCCGCTGTCAAAATTGGCCAAGACCTGCCGCGTTCCCATTTCCGTCGACACGTA
>CAYHZK010000060.1:0-11722 GCA_964361085.1 uncultured Planctomycetales bacterium | reverse complement strand
TTCGCGTTCTGGCGGGTGTTCAGAAATTTTTGCCGCAAGGTCAACAAGTTCGTCGGTGGTGTTTCCTAAAGCGGAAACAACGACGACCACATTATTCTTTTTAGTTTTTGTTTCGAGTATCCGTTGAGCGACCGCTTTGATGCGATCGACATTCGCTACAGAAGAACCTCCAAATTTTTGAACAATGATCGATTTTACCATTTCTTACTTTTACTCCTCTCTGAAAATCATATCTTGTTGGGAGATCAGGGCATCCCTGCCTTCATTCACGATCAAAGATTTTTTCGCATGAAATATTCCATAAATTCTTGACCATTTTTAAATTTAAGTCCATGCACTTTACAAGAAGACTCGGTATAAGTTTCTGAACCGTCGGGCGTAATCCCTTTGCCGTACATTACAAAGCCAACCGGCTCGCGAGTATGGGTACGAAGTTTGACCGGCGTCGGATGATCCGGGAGAACAACAATGCGCATATCTGAAACTTTGTCGAAGTGGTTAAGGATCGGTCCAATGATCTCGCGGTCAATATGTTCAATGCAATGGATCTTGGCTTTATAATCGCCATTATGTCCAGCTTCATCTGGTCCTTCAATATGTACAAACACAAAATCTTTTTTCTTCAAACATTCGATCGCGTATTCTCCTTTCCCGGAATAATTGGTATCGTAATAGCCAGTGCTGCCGGGGACTTTAATGACTTCGAGCCCTGCTAAATGGCCAATGCCGTTGATCAAGTCGACTGCCGAAATAATTCCCCCCTCGATGCCGAATTTTTCTTTGAATGATGGTAAATTCGGTTTTGTCCCTTGCCCCCAAAGCCAAATATGACTTGCTGGATTTTCTTTGAGGTCGACGCGGACTTTATTGATAGCATGTTCAGCTAAGATTCTTGCTGCTTTTTCCATGTATTTCAAAAGCGGGATCGCTGCTGACCCGGCCGGTAAATATTTTTTTACTTCTTGATTGATGATATCATGGGGCGGTACGCATTTGATTTTCATCAGATCGGCGACATTGCGAGTTTTGATAACCAAAAGGTGGCGATAACTTTGACCGGCATAAAATTTGATATCTGGTTCAGCAAACTTTTCGTTTAAGGCTGCGATCAATTGGCTGGCCTCTGGTGTTGGAATATGCCCGGCGCTATAATCGGCCATTTTACCGTCGACGATGGTTACAAGGTTACAACGAAACGCGATTTCGTCGGGGGCCAATTCAATTCCTAAATTTGCCGCCTCAAGCGGCGCACGGCCGGTGAAATGATCCTCAGGTTTGTAGCCCATCAATGATAAATTCCCGATCTCTGAACCGTGCATAAAATTATCCGGAATAGTTTTGATCAGGCCCGTCATTCCGTGTTGGGCCAAGTAATCCATGTTGGTGCGATGCGATGCTTCCAGCGGTGTTTTGTGCCCCAATTCCTCCAGCGGGTTATCCGCCATCCCGTCGGGAACAATGATAATATGTTTCATAACAATTTTCCTTAATGATTTCTTGATGCAATTATTGCAGGATTTCTTTCAATACTTGGATAAGTTTTTTGGTCAATTCCAGCCGTGAACGCGAGCGGTTTAAAATCTTGTTTTCTTTATTAACCAGGTACGCTTTGTAACCACCTTTTAATGTGTTGGCGACAACAAGGTCACATTGAGAACTGGTGATCAGTTTTTGGGCTTGGGCGGCAATTTCTTTTTCATTTTTAAAATCTTCTAATTTAAAACCGACTAAAAATATTTTTGGTGCTAACTTCTTTATCTTCTTGATCAGCTTTTCCGTCGGGACAAGTGTTAAGGTTAAATCCTTGTGATCAGAATTTAACTTTGAAGGAAACGGTTTATCCAGTTGATAATCCGAAACGGCGGCATTATGAATAACCACATCATAATTTTTCTTAAGTTCTATTTGTAAATGTCTTGCCAATTCATCATAAAAACAAAATTTTTTGATCTTGATATTTTTTGCATTAAGCGGTTGTGTCACGGGCCCTTCCAGTAAAGTAACTTTGGCTCCTGCTTTTGCCAAAGCTAAAGAAAGGCAATGTCCGAGTTCTCCCGTCGCTCGATTACTGATGACTCGCATAGGGTCGATACTTACCCACGTTGGACCGCTGGTAATGAGAAACCGCTTTCCCGCTAAGGATCGTTTGAATGTTCGTGAGCTGATCATTAGAAGCCGACTTCTTTTAAAATCTCTTTTATGTCGGCGTTTAAGGTAAGCGGTTGACCGACATTTTTTATCGCGATATTAGGATCTTTAAGTCCGTGGCCGGTCAAGGTGCAGACAATGCGAGCACTTTTAAACTCCTTAAAATATTCTTTTTTGTGCAGCTTTAAAATTCCGGCAACAGGCGCGGCAGACGCGGGTTCGGCAAAAACACCGCTGGCGGCTAAGCGCTTGTAAGCTGCTAATATTTCTTCATCGGTCACCAAATCAATAAGTCCTTTGGATTCATCGCGGGCCGCTAAAGCTGGTTTCCAACTTGCCGGATTGCCGATACGGATCGCGGTAGCGATCGTTTCTGGTTTTTCAACAATATGTCCGAGAACGATCGGTGCGGCGCATGCGGCTTGAAATCCGAGCATCCTCGGTAAAATTTTTGTTTTTCCAGCGCTTTTATATTCTTTGTAACCTTTCCAATACGCGGTGATGTTCCCGGCATTACCGACGGGAATTGCGTGAAATTCCGGAGCGTCACTTAAACTGTCGCAGATTTCAAAGGCGCCGCTTTTTTGGCCTTCGATACGGAATGGATTAAGTGAATTGACCAATTCGATCGGATATTTTTCCGTGATTGCTTTAACTAAATTTAATGCATCATCAAAGTTACCGCGTATCGCAATGACTTTGGCGTTATGGATCATCGCTTGCGCCAATTTTCCTAAAGCGATATTGCCGTCCGGGATCAGCACCACGCATTTGAGTCCGCATTTGGCGGCATAAGCGGCCGCGGAAGCAGAAGTGTTTCCCGTCGAGGCGCACATGACCGTGGTAGCTCCTTTTTCTTTAGCTTTAGAAATAGCCATGGTCATCCCACGGTCTTTGAATGAACCGGTCGGATTAAGTCCTTCATATTTTAGATAAACTTTCAATCCGAGTTCATTTGAAAGATCTTCAGAAAAGATGAGCGGCGTATTTCCTTCACATAAAGTCACAATCGGTGTTTTGGCGGTGACGGGAAGAAATTCGCGGTATTTATCAATAATGCCTTTATACATATTCTTATTTAAGCTCTTCCATCCTGATCGCCACGGGTTTTGATTTGACAATACCTTGCTTATGAATTTTGTCGAGGGCGATCTTGACCATTTTTTCTTGCGCTGTATCCGTAAGCATGATGACGGGAAGCGCTGAGGCCCAGTGATCATGCGCCTTTTGTGTAACCGAATTGATGCCGATCTTATGTTTACTTAAAATGCCGGTGATCTTTGATAACACGCCAACTTTGTCGGGAGCCATAAAACGAATATAAAAGCGCGTAGAAATATCGTCGATCTTCCGGACCTTTGTTTGCGGAGCTTCACGGTAAATATTTGCCAAATATTGATCAGCTGGACAACCGACGCGGGATGCTAATTGGAAAAGGTCGCTGATAATTCCTGACGCTGCGGTCATTTGTCCTGCGCCTTCACCGGATAATAGGACATCTCCCATCGGGCTGGCATTGATGAACATGGCGTTAAAGATCCCATTGACGTCGGCCAAAGGATGTTTTTTGGAAATCAGCGTCGGATGCACGCGAGCTTCGATCTCGTGATTTGCTTTTTTGGCGATCGCCAAAAGCTTGATCGTAAGGCCTAAGCTTTCGGCGTGTTCAATATCGTGATGCGAAATTTGCGTGATCCCCTCAGTATAAACTTGTTGAGCGCTGATAAATTTTCCCATGGTTAAGGAAACAAGGATCGCGAGTTTGGATGCAGAATCCATGCCGTTGATATCAAGGGTCGGATTGCTTTCGGCAAAACCTTTGGCTTGTGCATCAGCAAGCGCTTGTCCGAAGGTCAAATCTTTTTGCGTCATGCCCGTCAAGATATAATTGCACGTCCCGTTAATGATCCCATAAAGACTTTTAAATTTATTGCCCGCTAAGCCTTCCGTTAGCATTTTGATCAAAGGAACTCCAGCCATAACGGACGACTCAAAATAAATGTTGCGGTTGCAGCTATGAGCCTCCACAAAGAGTTCTTTGCCGTGTAAAGCCAATAGGGTTTTATTGGCGGTCACGATATGCTTGCCTTTTTTGAGTGCCTCTAAAATAATTTGTCGCGCGGGTGTGATACCGCCGATCAACTCGATAATTACGTCGATCTCTGGGTCATTGATGATTTTCTTATAGTCAGTGGTTAATCGGGTGGTGCTATCTAATCCCGTCGGCAGTTTTTTCTTAATGCTGCGGTCGCAAATAGTCTTTAAGTCAAATTCAATATTGAATTTATCCTTAAAAAAACTTTTACGTTTTTGCAGAAAATTAACAACGCCGGATCCGACGTTGCCATACCCAATGAGTCCGAGCGTGATCTTATTCATGGTTCCCGTGGCCCTTTTCGTTTCGAAAGTGTTCGATAAGTTTTGTTAACACATCCTTAGACGGTTGTGCAACATCGTCAAACTGTACCCGCGTTTCATAAATAATATTTTTTATTTTTTCTCTCGAATCTAAAACGGTACCTTTTAGATGAACAAATTCTGAAAGAAAAGGAGTTCTTAACTCAATCCCCAGTCGGGTTCCCGTCGAAAACGCTTTGCCTGTTATCAAACATAAACCTTCTAAGCTAATGTTTTGAAGCTGTGAGGCATTATGTCGAACCAGCGGATCATTAAGGTCAAAATACGACAGTATGAAATGTTTGTTGATGCGCGGATATTTTCGTTTTTCTGGATGTGATTGGTCGGCCATTATGATCCCCTTTGTAATGGGTGAATATGTGAAACAAGGTATTATATCTATCGATAATTTAATAAAAGTCGGAGCGGTGAGAATTGAACTCACGACCTCTTGAACCCCATTCAAGTGCGCTAGCCAACTGCGCTACGCTCCGAAAATAATTTCTTTTCCGCAATAAGTATAATAATGATATTACTTTATGAATATAAAACGAAACCAATTATACTATAATCTTTTTATCATGCAAATGAAAAGTTGAGTGAAAAGTTAGGATGGAGGGCGACGGGGATCGGAATATTTTATGACCCATATCCGGCGTAAGGGTAAAGAAGATTAATGCAAAACAATTGCAGGGGCGGGAAGATATAATCCATGATTTGCCAGGCGGCAAACAAGCCGACAATACCGAAAGCCGGCTGGGCGATGAACTGAAGATAATTTTGCGCCGCGTCATGTTTCATAAATAACGGCAGGATCCCGCTGCCGTCCAGCGGCGGGAACGGCAGCAAATTAAAAATCAACAGGATCAGGTTCAGGGAAAAGACAACACTGACAATCGCCGCGAAATTCGCAAAAAACCCCGATGTCGAGGAGGCCACAACCGCCGCAAAGCCAATACTCGCCGGTTCCACAAAAATTCTCAGCATGATCCCCACATGAATGATCAGGGCGGAGATCAAAACCAAAAGCAAATTCGCCAGAGGCCCCGCGAGGGACATCAAAGCGGATCGCCGGGGATGATTCAAGGCCCAGACCGGGTCATACGGAGCGCTCGCCCAGCCGATCATCCACCCGCCCGACAGGTAGGAAAGGATCGGGACCACAATCGTCCCCAGCGGTTCTCTCCTGATATGCGGAAGTGGATTGAGCGTAACCTGCCCTTCGTGGTAAGCCGTGGGATCACCCAGTTTGAATGCGACATAACTATGGGCGGCTTCATGAAAGGTGAGGGATATCATGAAGACCCAGAACCACATCCCCCCGAAAAGCAGAGGATTTGACTCCTGCGACATGACGAACCCGCTGGACTTCAGAACGCCGTCCGCATAATAGTGTTGTGGTTCCTCGACCAAAATGCCGGAACTGTAACTGGCCGAAAGCTTCAGTGTCCCGCTGGGGTAATATTCCCGGATCTCGCCGTGGTATTGGTCACCGCGGTATTCATATTCGCTTTTAACAACTCCATTCTTAAAAAATACTTTTGTCGTGCCATCCAATTTCCCCGCTTTAAAATTCTGTTCAGCCCGCAGCGTCCCGTCGCCGCGATAAACACGCCGAGATCCTTCCAAAAGGTTGTCCTTATAATTTTCTTCAAGAAGAATTTTCCCGTCTTTGGAATATTCTTTGTGAAGACCATTTTTGGGATAATCCTGTGCCCATCCCGCTGCCCCGGACAAGAACCAGAAAAATCCGATGATAAGAAAATTTCGCTTTGCGAATGGCATCGAGGTTGCTATTCCAGAAATTCTTTCACAATGTAAAGCGGGCGGGATTTTGTGTCGTCGCCGATGCGCGCTAAATACTCACCGATGATGCCGACGGCAAGCAGCTGAACGCCCCCTATGAATAAAATGACAGCCATGAGCGATGACCACCCCTGAACCGCGGCATGCGTAAAAAACTCAAGATAAACGATGACGATGATAACGATAAACGACACGCCGGCCAGAATTGCTCCTGAAAAAAAGACAAAACGCAGCGGGGCAAACGAAAAGGCAACGATGGCGTCCATGGCCAGTTTGACCATCTTCCACAATGAATATTTGCTTGTCCCGGCATGACGGGCTTTGCGTTCATACGGCTCCCCCCACTTTTTAAAACCCAGCCAGGCCACGAGTCCCCGGTTAAACCGGTGCCGCTCGCTGATGGCATTGAACGCGTCCATGGCCTTGCGGTCGAGCAAATAGAAATCCCCGACATTCGCGGGGATATCGATATTCGTCAGTTTTTTAAAAATCCGATAAAAAAGCTCCGCCGTGAATCTTTTAAAAAAAGTCTCGCCCTCCCGGCGGGACCTCACGCCATAAACGATTTCATATCCGTCCTTCCATCGGGAAAGAAATTGCAGGATCACCTCCGGCGGATCCTGCAGGTCGGCGTCCGTCACCACCGCGGCTTTCCCCCGGGCATATTTAAGTCCGGCGATAATGGCGATCTGATGGCCGAAGTTTCGGGAAAACCGCAAAAGCCTGATGATCCCCGGATTGTCGCGCTGAAGCCGGATAAGGATATCCGCAGAACCGTCCGTGCTGCCGTCATCGACAAAGATCAACTCAAACGAATACCCGGAGGGATTCAAGGTCCGGCTGAGTTGCCGGTATAATTCGGAGATATTGCTTTCTTCGTTATAAACAGGGATGACGACGGAAAGATCGACGGAGGCATTCGTTTTCATAGGGGCAAAGTCATTCCGCCTTGATTTTACGGGTCATGAGGTCGGTGACCGCGGCCTTGGGGGATTTCCCCCGGGAAATGATATTGTAGACTTCCGTCGTGATGGGCATGGGCACGTTGTATTTTTGACTCAATTTGTAGGCCGCCTTGACGGTCTCAACCCCTTCCGCCACCATGTTCATGGAGAGGAGAATATTTTTGATGGGAATCCCCTTTCCCAGCTGCTCGCCGACGAAACGGTTGCGGCTTTGGGAACTCACACAGGTCGTGACGAGGTCCCCCAACCCCCCCAGTCCCGAAAACGTCTGGGATCGCGCGCCCATGGCTTTTCCCAGCCGCGCCATTTCCACCAGCCCGCGCGTGAGGATCGCGGCCTTGGTGTTGCTGCCGTAACCTAACCCGTCGCAGACACCGCAGGCGATGGCGATGATATTTTTGAGGCTCCCTCCCAATTCCAGGCCGACAACGTCGCTGTTGGTGTAGATCCGGAAGGTTTCCGAATGAAAAATTTCCTGCAGTGTTTTTGCCAGCCGCGGATGGGAGGACGCGATGACCGCGGTTGAGGGGAGGCCCTTGACAACCTCCATCGCGATGGTGGGGCCGGAGAGGACCGCCATCGGGATTTTTCCCAATTCCTGGGCGATGACCTCCGACATGCGCGAAAGGGTTGTCGTCTCAATCCCCTTGACGACACTTAAAACAACCTTATCCGCCAGCGAGAATTTCTTTAATTTCTTAAGGACGGAGCGGAGATACTGCGACGGCGAGGCCAGGACGAGGAGTTGAGCCGGCCCAACGGCGCCGGCCAGATCGTCGGTGATGACGACACTCTGCGGGATTTCAACGCCGGGAAGATATTTACGGTTGATCCGGGTTTTTTGGATCTGACGCGCGTATTCCGCGAAGGCGCCCCAGAGTGTCACCTGGTATTTTTTACGGGCCAGGTAAATGGCGAGGGTCGTGCCCCATCCGCCGTCGCCGATAACCGCAATATTTCTGATTGGAGTCGCCATATTTGAAAATTATGAACCGCGCCCCGCGAAGCATATTTTCTGAAAACGCTTCACGAATGAAAGCTATTATAATGGATTACTTTAATGTTGCAACCGGATTGGCCAGAACTTTATACAGGACGAAGGTTTCGTTTTCGTAAACCAGTTCCAAAAGGGAATTCTTCCCCGGCTTCCGGTATCGCATAAAAACAATGTGATTGACCTTGTAGTTGAGGATCGCGTTCATCAGCGCCGGGCCTAAGGGTTTGTCGACGAAGACTTGAAAGGCCTCGATGTCCCCGACCCGTTTCCGCCATTCGACGGCCGCCGCGTAATCAAATCCGATGATGCCGCAATCGCGGTAACAGCACACCACCCGGCGTTCCGAAAAAATCCGGAATCCCCCCATTTCCATGTCATAGGGGATAAGGAGCAGGGTATTTTTCGGCGTATGCGTCCTGACGTAATTTTGCATGTCGATCCAGTTGCGCTGCAGTTGCCAGAACCCGGTGCCGGATTTTTCAATTTGCGCGTGGCGATAATGATAATAGATGTAGTTGACCGTAAGGGCCGCCAGCGGGATCACCAGAAAAAAGGCCCGCAGGACCGCCCTGCCCCGAACATTGTTAGTCCAGGAATACAGAAATCCCGTGATGACCGCGCCCAGCATACTCATTTTCAGGCAAAGCAAGGCGCTCGGACTGAAACGGGTGGTTTTGAACTGAACGACGATCCCCGCGATCGCGAACCCCAGCAGGATCAAAAGCGCGATCCCTTTCAGCCGGCGCCGGCGGTCTTCTGCCGGCGTCGATGCCAGGGCGAACATCGCAAACAGAGCCACGGCCGCCAGACCGGCCGCGCCATTCCCAAAACGCAGGCACGTAAAAAAGACAACGGCCGGAACAGAGACCAGCCAGGGCTGAGTTTTGATTTTCTCCGCCATGAGGATCGTTGTATACCCCATCAAAAAAAATTGGACAAATTGCAGATTTCGGACGAGATTCAGATCAAGGACAAAGCGATTCGGCCGGAGATAGGAAAAGACAAACGAAAACAAGAGCCAGCCCGCGGCCATCCGCAAGGCGTCCCGGGTTTTGCGGTCGTCGCGAAAAACGGCATTCTGAGCCTGGTTGAGAAACCACATGGCCACGAGGGGCCAGAAAAACTGGCTCCCCCGCCAAAACACCCTGATGTCCCGCAGCATGTCGGAAAGGAGGTTGTCCTGAAAGAGAAAATTTTGCGGGCAGGCAACGCGGTAAAGTTCGATCCAGTTGGGATCAATCGCCGGGGATTCCATCCGTCGCGACAACGTCCAGATCAAAAACGGCAAGGCAAGCGCGGCGAAGATGCCGCTCATCTTAAAAAGAATGTCCAGCCCCCCATCCTTCCACCGACGGAGGAGATGGAAAACCATATAACTGAACGGGAAAATGCTGTAAAGGCCGTGGATGTTGGCGGTCACACCCAACAGCGCCGCGGCCAGGAAATATCGTTCCTTATAAAAATAATAAATCCCCGCCATGATCCCGGCTAAAGCCAACTCCTGATGAGAAAACGTGCGGTAAAGGAATTCCTCGACCCGCCCTAAAACGATGATCGCCAGGGCAGCGCAAAATGCTGTGACTTTTTCTTTAGAAACCAGATTCCAGAATTTGTACACATAGAGAAAAAAAACATACCGAGAGAAGAGGTACAACAGGACATACGCCTGCGGGATTTGTTCGACAGTGAGGACCTTGGCCAAAAGAGGGTAAATGATCGAGGTGAAATTTTTCTTCAGGCTTTCAACGTAGTAATCCCCTGCGTAAAGCGTGGGGTCGATCAGACTTTTTAAAAGCGGGATTTCGAGGTGCTGGTCATCCCAGCCGTAGATATAGCCGTTCGTCGCCAGAAAAATCAGGAGGAGGCAGAACCCGAGGAATCCGTCGTGGCGCAGGACATTTTTGAGCTTCTCGGGCAGGGCCATGCGGGATCACTTCCAGACAAAGATTTCGCGGAAGACCTCAAACATATACGCCGCACCCCATTTGAGGACCTGGAGTTTGCGCTCGCCGCCTTCCCGCTTGGGCTCATCGCCGGGGATGTCGGCGGTTTTGAGTTTGCGTTTCGCGGCCCGGATCGACAAGAGCGGCTCCCAGCTGATCCGCGTCCTGAACAATTTCTCCTCAAACTCGTAACTGGAATCCTTGTCGAGGTCAAGATCGTAGATGAGCTGTTTCTTATACGCGCGATAGATCACCATGGCATCCGTGTAATGTCCCCCATGGAAGAAATTGATGAAACTCGTGAACATCTTGTTGCCGAACGCGGTCACGGCGTCGTCATCATAACTCCTGGCGCCCGCCGCATAGCGGGAGACAATGACCTGATCGTATCCGTCTTTCATCTTGGCGATACAGGCGGGAATCAGCTCCGGGATGGAATTGCCGTCGGGACTGAAAGTCAGGATCACATCGCCGGTCACGTGCGGCAGGGCTTCCATGTAGGCGTTGCGCATCCCTTTTTTTTGCTGAATGACGATGGGGTACCCTTTTTCGCGGCAGTATTCGATTGTGCCGTCGGTGGATTGGCCGTCAACGATCAAAAGCTGGTCGTACCACTCAGGCTTGATCTTCGGCATGATGGCCTTCATCCCGTCGATCTCATTCAAGGTCGGAATGAGCAAAGTGACTTTCATAAAAGGGGCTCCTTTTGTTGGCAGGGAGTATTATACACAGGCACCGCGAACGTGTAACCTCTTTCTTAAGAATTATCGGCAGGAGTAAACAGTATCCCCGATCGAGGAGGAATCAGCGTATGCCGGTGTCACACCGCACAATAACTTCGGTAAACGTATTCGGTTCGACTTTTACGAAATGGCCGCAGTGAGGATAAGGAGGACTTCCCGGAGGGGGAACAATGGAATAATCTCCCGGCGGGACAATAACCTTGAATGTCCCGTCAGCGCTGGAATCAAACCGGGCGACCTCGCGCATGGCATCTCTGGTAACCACGACAAACGTTGCCCGATACGGTTGATCGACGCATTCCTCTTCTCTATCGGGTCTGATAACAGGACACCGGGGGCCCAGAAGGACCTTTCCCACAATCCCGCTATTCTGTCCAGCCGGGGTCGGCTCTGCCCTTTGCAAAGGCGGATCCGGGCATGGGGCAAATTCACAATGGGGGCCGGTACGTCCAACAGCACTCCCATCCGGACAGATTTTCGCCTCCTGGGTGCAGAACATATTTTCCGCGATGCCGGCCGTGGTCAGCATAACCGTCGCTGTCAAACCCAGAATCAAGATGGCGCAATTTTTCTGAATCATACCGGGATTGGAGCGGGAGAAGGGAATCGAACCCTCGTGACCAGCTTGGAAGGCTAGCGTTCTACCACTGAACTACTCCCGCGAAATGGTGGGCAGAGCAGGATTCGAACCTACGAAGGCAAAGCCAGCAGATTTACAGTCTG
>CAYHZK010000059.1:9885-11871 GCA_964361085.1 uncultured Planctomycetales bacterium | reverse complement strand
ATGAATCCCGGCGTTAGGTAACATGCCGCGCCCCGTTTCCGAAGAGGTCCCATCCCGTCCTTAATAAAACGGATGTCCCGGCCCAGAGGTTCCTCCCGGGGCTCATCCTCGAGGACGACGGGAGACAACCCCACCACCTTCGCCTCATCGGCCTTTAGCCCCGGCGCGACGGCAAGAGGGAACGGCCCGCGGGTGACGGTTTCATATTTCTTATGTTCGGCGTCAAAATAGCTGAAACGGACCGCCGGCAATTCCCTGATCGTGTCGCTCGTCGGAATCACGACCTGTTCTAAAAATTTCACGCCGCCCCGCTCGCTGATCTGAGGGTCATAGACCTTGAAATTTTTCAGATCCTTAAAAGCCGGCATCGTCACCGCCTTCAGATTCCCGTGGCCTACAACCTGCATCTTGACGGTGAGAGGATCCCCGGCCTTCACCTCCGTCGGGCTGACCGAGGCCGTAAAATCATAAGTCCCAACCGCGCCCGAAAAATCCTCCGGCTTTTCCTCCTCCGGCAGGGGCAGCACCCGGATGCCCAGATCAGGGGATTCCAGCGTCACGGGCGTGACGTCGAAACTATCAAAAAATCCTCCGAAATCCTCGCCGAAGATGCTCTCAAACCGGTCAAAGGGGTCCGCGCGCCTGCCGCTGCGCTTGAAAAGGATATTGGCGATGAGCTTCGCCGGTCCCAGGGTCAGATCGCCGGCGCGGGTGGGATAAACAAACGTCTTAAACGCCACGACCTGGTGATCGAGGCCGCCGATCGCCTGCCGGTAACGTTCCGGTTCGCTGAAATTGTCGGCGGAAAACCCATCGTGATCAAGGACCGGGTATTGCAGGCTTTTCACGGCGATATCGCTGACATACAATTTGATCGTCAGAGGAATCGGCTCATTCAGGTACGCTTCTTTCTTCGGGGTGGACATCACAATAAAAACCTTATCCTGCAGGCCCCCTACGGAACTGTTTTGTCCCTGCCCCAGCGGTCTTCCGCTTCCGGGATCCGTCACCTGAAGATCGACGGGCTGCGAGGTGTAATCCTTGCCGTTGAGGGTCACCGTAATCGGCGGGATTTGAAATATTCCGGTCTTGAGCGGGATGACCATAAACGTCACGGCCACCGAACGGGACATCTGGCCGTTGAGGATGGCAATCTGGGTCGAAGGACCGATATAGCGCGTCTCCAGTCCCTCAATCTTCGGCAATTGCACGGGCGGGGCGGCTGCCGTTCCGTTGAAGATCAACGTGAGTTCAACCGTAGACCCCAGTTCCACGTTATTGGCCTCGATCGTCACTTCAAAGCCGACCTCCTCGGAACACACCTGGACGGGAACCGCCAGAAAGGACCAGAGTGACAGGAATACCAGCAAAGGAGTTCTAACGAATTTCATTTTACCAATCTTTCAAGACCGGAGTTTCGTTGCTCTTGTTTTTCATAAAATTCAGAAGTCCGCGCGGCTCTTCGTTCTGCCGGTACTGCCGCAACAGCATCTCAGCCTCTTCTTTGGTCATTTCCCCCTTCTTAAGCTCCTCTCCCGGGGAACTCCCCTTTTCGTTTCGCCCGGCGGAAGAACCAGCCTCGTGTTGATCTTCCCTGCCTCCTCCCTTTTGTTCTTGCGGATCCTCACCGGATTGATTTTGCTCATCGGGTTTCTTCGGATCAGACAGTTGAGGCGGGGTCCCGGACGACGGCTCTTTGTGTTGCTGCCGCCCGTCCTGGTCAGGCGGGTCTTTACTCTTTTGTCTCTGTTCCTGCAGTCTTTTGTCCAATTTTTCCAATTCTTTTTTAACGACGTCGTAATTATACCGGGCATCCGGATCCCTGTCATTAACATTCAAGACGGTTTCAAACTGCGCAAGCGATTGTTTGAGCGTATCAATAGCGCGTTCCGTGTCTTTGTCCGCAACGGCCTTGCCCCTGGCGTAAAGGGCGTTGCCGAGGTTGAAGTGGGCCCGGGCGTAGAGGGGTTGCAGGCGGACCGCCTG
>CAYHZK010000059.1:0-9875 GCA_964361085.1 uncultured Planctomycetales bacterium | reverse complement strand
GCGGTGCCTGCGTCAAAATTGATGACCGGCGATTCCGGGTCCCGCCTCAAGGCTTCCTCATAATGCTTGAGCGAAGACGCGAAATCCTGTTTCTGATAAAAGTCGTTGCCCTTCTTGACGTGCCGCTCCCTGGAGGCGGCCCACGCCGTCGAGGAATTCACAGCCGGAAAAACGACAGCAATTAAAATAAAAACTATTCCAAAATCCCTCTTCTGACAGGCGGGTGTCTGCCGGGGCATTTTGGAAATTTCAGGATGACTTCTCATCAACTTCATGTCGATTCTTTTTTGGACCGGTTGTTGGCTTTTTTCCGTGTCGTCATCAGGCTTTCCATAACCAAAAAAATCATCGCGACGGCCAGAGGAACCTGGAACCGTTCAAAATATCGTTTCTCCGCCTTGCTTTCGATATCCCTCTTCTCCAGTCTGGACAATTCACGGTCATAAATCAGTTCCAGCCCGAATTCCGCCCCGCTCGCGCGCGCGTACACCCCGCCTGTCGTCGAGGCAATCTCCTGGAGCAGCTTTTCGTTGAGCCGCGACTTGACGAAATTGCCTTGATCATCTTTTAAAAATTCGTATTCACCCCGATGATTCTGGACGCGCACCAGCTCGCCTTCCCGCGTGCCGATGCCGACACAAAAAATCCTGACCCCCTTTTCTTTAGCCTTCTGCACCAGCGGCATCGGGTCGTCTTCGAGATTTTCCCCGTCGGTCAAAATCACAACGGCCTTGTGTTTGGCAGCCGTGCTGTCGTATTCTCTGAACGCCTCTTTGACGGCGGCCGCGATGTTGGTTCCTCCCCGGGGGATCGTCTCGACACTGAGGTCTTCCAGACTCAACAAAAATCCCTCGTAATCGACCGTCAAAGGGCAGACTGGAAAGGCGTCTCCGGCAAAGGCGACCAGCCCGACCCTGTCTCCTTTGAGTTTCTTCAAAAAATCCCGGATCGCGAGCTTGGTCCGCTCAAGACGGTTGGGCTTCACGTCTTCCGTGAGCATGCTGCGCGAGGTATCGACGACGAGGATAATATCGACGCCCTGGCGCTTGATTTCCTGAATTTGAAAACCCCACTGCGGCCGGGCCAGGGCCGCGACGCTGAACAGAAAGACTCCCGTCAGGGCATAATTTTTCCAACGGGCCTTCTTTTCGTCGTGATGTTCGCCGATCTCGGGGACAAGCGGCCGGCTCAGGAAGCGCGTTAACAAAACTTCCTTCCGGCGCGCCGCCCACCAGAAAAAACCGGCGAGAGGAACCAAAGCCCAGAGCCAAAAGAGATATTCGGGTTGTGCGAAATGCATGGGTTTGATCTTATACCGCGTATCTCGTATCTCGAGATACGGAATACGAGATACGTTTTTCAGGGAATCTTTAAAAACACTGTCCTCTCCAAAACCACCGCCGCCAGAAGAAGCAGAAGCCCCGCGCCCAGGAAAGACACAAACAATTCCCGGTATTCGCGGTAACCGGTCTCCTCGATCTTTGTTTTTTCCAGGAGATCAATCTCTTTAAAAATATTCCGCAGCGACTCCGTGCCGGTGGCGCGAAAATACCGGCCGCCGGTTATCTCCGCGATCTTCCGCAGGGTTTCCTCATCGATTTCAACCAGCATATTCTGATAAACCTTGCGTCCCCAGACATCCACAACCGGAAAAGGAGCCGCGCCGTTTGTTCCGGCTCCGATCGTGTAAATCTTGATCCCCAGAGTCCTCGCGGCCTGGGCGGCTGCGAGGGGATCGATCTCATCGCGGTTATTGACCCCGTCGGTCAAAAGAATGACGACCTTCGACGCCGCCCTGCTCTTTTGCAGCCGCGACACAGCCGCGCTGATGGCAAACCCGATCGCGGTTCCGTCTTCCAGAAGATCAAGACTGACGCGGTCAAGATTGGTCTTCACCCATGCGTGGTCCATCGTCAGGGGACTCACGGTGTACGCGCGGCCCCCGAACGCAACAAGCCCCAGACGGTCCGAAACGCGGGTGTCGATGAATTCGTTGGCCACATCTTTGACGATCTTAAGACGGTTCTGCCGGCGCCCTTTGAGCGTAAAATCTTCGGCCGCCATGCTGCCCGAGGCGTCGAGGGCCAGCACGATGTCGATCCCCTCGGTCTGACGCTGCGTCTCTTCCAGGACGGAACGCGGACCGGCCAGGGCGATGATAACAAGACATAACACGACCAGGCGCAGATAAAACGGCGTCTTTGCAAAACGGATTTTCCAGGTGGGACAGAGCGGAGCAACCAGATCAAGCGAGGAAAACCGCAGACTGACAGGCCGCGACCGCCGATGCCGCCAGAAAACCGCCGGCACAAGCAGCGGCATCAAGATCAGAATCCAGGGGTCTTTGAATATCATAAGCGCAAAACGATCTTCACCCTCCGGGGGAATCGACTTCTTTTGTTTCATCGACAATCCGCTGCGCCATCGCAAAGGCGTTTTCCATCTCCTGCTCCGACGCGCCGCCCCGCGCGAACTTGACAAGGTCCGAATGACTCAAAAATTCTCCAAGAGAATCTTTCTGCGAGGCGTTCAGCACCGTCGAGGATTTCAGGGTGTTTAAAAACTCCTCCGTGGTCATGTCGGGCGCGCTGATCATAAAACGGCCTTCGATATAGTGGCGGACGATATCGGTGAGGCGGATAAAATACTCTTTGACGCTCCCCTGCCCGGGGAGGTTTTGTTTTTTTAAATCGTTCAACTGCTCAAACGCGATGTCCCAGGGGCGGCGCGGCACAGGCGGCACTGCTTTTGCAAACCGTCGGCGATCCCGCAGCCAGCGCAGGAAGAGCGCGATCAGAATCAGCGCGGGAACCGTCAACGCGAAAAACAGCCACGCATAATCCGGCGGCAGATCGACCGGGGGCCGGACGTCTTTCAATTCCTGGGGGACCATCTCATCTCTTTCTCTTCCGCCGTTTCAAAAAAAATTTCACCATCGCGTCCGCGTAAGGCGCGTCGGTCGAAATGGCGATGTGGTCCATGCCGATGGAGCCAAACAGCTTTTCCCGCTCGGCCAGCCTCTTGACCGCGCGGGCGTGATAATCGTCTCTCAAATGACGATCGGTTGTGTCGATCAAACGCGTCGCGCCGGTCTCGGCGTCTTCAAGCGCCACAAGGCCGCTGTCGGGCAGATTTTTTTCCCTGGGGTCGTTGAGAGTCACGGCAATGACGTCGTGATGTTTATTCGTCGTCGCCAGCGCGCGCTTGACGGAATCCTGCGGAGCGAAAAAGTCGGAAATCAAAAACGCGACGCTCCGGCGGATGGCGACTTTGTTCAGATAATCCAGGGCCTGCGCGATATTGGTCGCAGGGTTCTGCGGTTTGAAATAAAGGACCTCGCGGATGACGCGCAGGACATTTTTCAATCCCTTGCGGGGCGGGATAAACTTTTCGATCTTGTCGGTAAAGACGATCAGCCCGACCTTGTCGTTGTTGCGGACGGCGCTGAAGGCGAGAAGGGCCGCGATCTCGGCGGCGAGTTTGCTCTTCAATTCGTGGATGCTCGCGAACTGGCAGGACCGCGACGCGTCCACCAGAAGCATCACGGTCAGTTCACGTTCTTCCACGAATTTCTTGACATGCGGCCGGCCCGTCCGGGCGGTGACGTTCCAATCAATGGTGCGGACATCATCGCCGATCTGATAGTCGCGCACCTCCTCGAACTCCATCCCGCGGCCCTTAAAGACGCTGTGATACTGCCCGGCAAAAACATCGGTCGCCAGGCGCGACGTCGTGATCTGGATACGGCGGACTTTCTTAAAAAGATCTTTGGGGATCATGGGACTGTTGCAAAACGCCCATTTGCGGCGTTATCTCCTCGTTCGCTTCTTTAGACGTCCGACGAGGACGCCTCCCAAGCTCACTCGTCGATGCCTTGCATCTGGTCATTTTGCAACAGTCCCTCATAGCGCGGCCCCCAATATCACGGCACTTCCACTTCCGCGAAAATTCTCTGGATTAAATCTTCCGAACTTTTCTCCTCGGCCTCGGCCTCATAGCTGACGATGACGCGATGGCGGAGGACATCCATGCCGATCGACTTGACGTCCTGCGGTGTGACATAACCCCGCCCCTGCAGAAAGGCGTGGGCCCTGGCGGCGAGTGCTAAGTTGATCGTCGCGCGCGGCGAGGCCCCGTACTGGATCAGGCCTTTGAGGTCGGCCAACTTGTACTGTTCCGGGCGGCGGGTGGCCTCGACCAAATCCACGATATATCTTTCGATCTTTTCGTCCATGTAGATTTCGTCGACAACCGCGCGGGCCCGGACGATGTCCTCAGGCGTGACGATGCTCCGGACGTTAAAATCGGTCTTCGTGAACGCCATGCGTTTTAAAATCTTCAGCTCGTCCTCCTTCGACGGATAATCGATCTTGACCTTCAACATAAACCGGTCGACCTGCGCCTCGGGCAGAGGATACGTCCCCTCCTGCTCGATGGGATTTTGGGTCGCCAAAACCAAAAAAGGGTCCGGCAACTTCAGAGTTTCCTCGCCGATGGTGACCTGGCGCTCCTGCATGGCCTCAAGGAGGGCGCTTTGGACCTTGGCCGGCGCGCGGTTGATCTCGTCGGCTAAAATCAGGTTGGCGAAAATCGGCCCCTTTTTGACATTAAATCTCCCGGTGTGCTGATCGTAAATCAGGGTTCCGGTCAAATCCGCCGGGAGCATGTCGGGCGTAAACTGCAGACGCTGAAATCTGGTTTGAATCGCCGCGGAAAGAGTCTTGACCGCCGTTGTCTTGGCCAGGCCCGGGACGCCCTCGATCAGAATGTGCCCGTTGGACAGAAGCCCGACCAGGAGCCGCTCGACGAGCGGCCGCTGGCCGACCAAAACCTTTTCGATCTCAAGCACGATCGCTTCGACAAAACCGCTTTCCTTCTTGACCCTGGCGTTGATCGCGGCAATGTTGCTCTCAACCATCATGACACTCCTTCCTCATTCAAAACGAACATCGATCCGGTCGACTTTATTTTCACGGATGTCGTCGGCGTAAGGCGGCGGGATGACGGCGCCGGCGATTTTGACGGGATGGTCGGGAGCCGGATACGTCAGCGTCATCTCCCCGATCTGCGCACCGGGGTCAAACGTATTCCGGCGTTTGGGATTGTGATAGACGACCAGCGTGCCCCCCAAAAAATTGAAGGCGTAAGTATTTTTCGGCAATGTGATCTTCCGCTTTTCCTGTTCTTTGTCGACGAAGTCGGTTGTCGTCTCCTCTTTCGTAAACAGCCAGGCCGCCAGTGCGGGCTTGAGCGTCAGGGTCAATCCCTTCTGGGCGTCCCAGTGAAAAGGCCTTAGCCCGGCGTTCATCAAAAGCCAGACGTGCAAAAACTCCGCCGTGCTCCCCGAGAGCCTGGCGACAAACCCCTGTCCGTGGAGGGCCTTATCCTCATGCGCGCTGCTGACGATGAACGAAGAGTTTTCCAAAATGCTGCGGCCGTAACAGTCCGGGCTTAAAAACGGGATCAACACCTCTTTGAAGGTCGCATAAAATTCTTCGTAGAGACCGTTGCGCAGGATTTCCAAAAGGTATTTGTATTCCATGTGCAGCCAGATGGACTCGTTTTCCAGCCAGCCCCGCGGAAATATCCTCGCGCGGCCGATCTCTTCGCTCTGCGACGAAAGATCGCTGTTGACCTTGTACATCTTGAGTTTCTTGTCGAACAGTGGGCTCCGGCGCAGCTTCTGATAAAGCTCCTGGGCGTGTTTGTGATCCCGCCTGGTCCGCATCGCGTGGACAAACCCCTCGAGAAACAGCGGCAGGGGATGTCTCTTGAAAGACACCGGCAGGACGTAAGAATAGTCGCCGTGTTTTTTATCCAGCACGGCGTGATCCACGACCTCATGATAAAAATAGGTCGAAAGCAGACCGTTTTCATCTTTTGCGCGTTCAACGCCGTGGCGGGCCTTCTCAACGACGAGCCTCAAAAATTCTTTGACGTCGACCAGCGGTATCTCCTCTTCGCGGCCTTCGATCCCCTGACGGATATGGAGGCGATAATGTTCTTTGGCGTCATTGGCCTTGTGCCAGAACGCCGCCGGATCCTTTTCCTGGACCAGCACCGCCTGCAGGTCCCGGAGAAACGTCGCCAATTCCGTAAAGAGGGAAATATTCTCATCCGCCGGCAGCGACTCCAAAACCTCCAGCAAAAACAGGCAGAACCGCTTGAGCTCCAGGGTCTCGGAGAGCGACGAGCCCAAAAGACCGGGAAGGCCATTCAGGGCGTCGTACCAATTGGGCTTGTCCGCTTCCATTTCGATGCCAACACCGCCGGGATCAAAGCTCGCGGCCTTGTTCACGGCGAGACACAGCAGTTTGCCCAGGAGGGTGGTGTGGTAGACTTCCCCCGCCCCCTCTTTGATCCGCAGTTTGTGCCCCCGCTCCGCCGCGCGGATTTCCTTGCTGCCGTCGATAACCGAATGGTGCTGCCGCACGCCTTTTTCGGTCAAAAGATAACGCTGGTCCCTCGGGGCGACATAATGGGCATTGTGGTAAAAGCTAAAAATCCGTCTTTCAAAAAGGAGGCTTTTGAGCCCTTCGGGATAAATCGCGCGATAACTTTCGACGAGATCGAGGTTGTAGGTCCAGTGATCCGACCAAAACCCCTCCCCGTGATCGGCGAGGGTCTGTTTGCGGCAGGAGGACAGGACGCGCTCCAGAAATTCTGCCATCGGGACTTTGAGTTCAATCCCGTTATGGACGACCGCGCTTAAAAGTTCGCCCGGCTGGAACCCCAGCTGCAGCCGTTCGCGCAGGGCCTGGCACTCGCCCCGGACACATTCGCTTAAAATGGTCTCGATATGTTCCGGCTCGGCAAACGAGAACGACATCCCCTTGACGATCAGCGGATTGTAGCCGTCCGCCTGGGACAGATTGAAAAAATCGACGATCGTGCTGTCCTTCACGTCGGCGTTGAACCAGACATCGTTGCGGCGGTTCTGATTGACGTCGCGGTAATTTCCGTTCCCCTGCGAAAAATACGTCGGGGCCAGGACAAAATAATTGTAGTCGCGCTCCGGGTCTCCGTGCTTTCGGCTAAAGACGTTGAAGGCGATCTTCCCCTCCCCGGTCTTTAAGGTCAACGGCAACCCCCCGCGCAAAATGTTGTCCAAAAAGGACTGCCCGCAGTACAAATTGAATTCCCGCGAGGCGCTGCCGGTGAAGGCGTAATCCTTGATGCTGTCGATGAGCCGTTTGTTTTCCAGGGCCTTCTTTTCAACGTATCCCTTCGCCGTCACCAGACGGACGACCTCCTTGAGGTGATCCTGGGAATAGGTATGACCGATGACCGAGATGATCTCCTTCTCCGCGCCGGCGGCCAGCGACAAGGCGCTGAAGCACATGGCCGCAGGCGTGCGGTTGCTCGTCTGCTGGACAGACGCGACCTTTAAATCCTTCGCCCGCAGGAATTCTTCGGGGATTAGAAAATCCGTGGCCTGGCCAAAGACCAGCGCCGCCTCAACGATAGGACTCAAGAGGGACGACTTTCCCTCGGGGTCAAAGGCAAAATAAAAATTCCCTTCCTTGATATGCTTCACGTCCGGGGTATCCGAGACCTCGACGTTGAGATGATAAAAAGGCGCCTTCTCCTTAAGATGCCTGACCTTGACCCACGCCTCGACGGTCCGGGACATGTTTTTGCTGAGCCAGTCTTTCATGCCGTAAGGCAAAATCATGGGAAGGCCGTCGACCACATCGAGGTCCAGGACCCTGCGGGACCGGTTGCTGATTTTCATCCTGCGGATGAGGGCCGGAAACGCCTCGCCGGGCAAGGTAAAATAGTTGACCTCAACCACGAGCCCCAGGGCCTTGTTTTCGTCGCGGATCGTCAAATCGTGGCTGCTTAAGGACATCGTCTGCCGTGTCATGGAAGCCGCACCCCCTTGACTCCGAAAAGGTTCCCAAAAATTCCTGCCGACGGATTTGATTTTAATAAAGGTGCGGAACCCTTGCGTCGAGGTCAGCCGATACGCTTTATTGGCGGGCAGAAATTCCAGAATCGCCTTATCCTTGCTCTCAATCCCAAAGCTGCTGATCCCCTGCCCCCGGTTGACATAAAAGACCCAGAGCGGGATGCCCCACGCCCCGGCGAGACCGGGGAAAAAATTGCTGAACGGTTTTTTCTGGTTATAATCCTCAATCACGAAAGAACCGTTGTCGCTCAGGCGATACGGTTCCGCAACGGCTTTGGAAGTTTTCTTCATCGGCTGTCTCCTCATCGAGTCTCAATAGGCCTTTTTCAATTTTCGGAAAAGATTGTAATACCCGGAAGTCTTGACCCACAAAACCAGTTCCGACGTATCCCGGTCGCTCAAGCGGATCCGGTTGATCTCGTACAAATCCTTGTCGAAACGGTCGCTGCCGCGATTGGTGGTGAAGGCCGCTTTGTATCCGGCATTTTTGACCAGCGCCTTGACCTCCTCATTAAAACCGCCGACGGGATAGGAAAAAAAATCGATCCGCTGCCCCAGCCCGCCTTCAAGAACTCGTTTGCTTTCCAGGACTTCATAAAACTGTTCCTGCACCGGGATCGACGGCAGATAGGCCTGGGTCATGCCGTGACTGCCGAAGGAAGCCCCGCCCTTCCTCATCATCAACATCTGGTTAAGGCTCATGAATCCTTTTTTTTGCCAGCAATCCGGAGAGACAAAAAATGTGGCGGGGACTCCGTGCTTTTGCAGGACAGGAAAGGCGTTGGTAAAATTATTTTCGTTCCCGTCGTCAAAGGTCAGCGCGACACTTCGATAAGGAAACCGCTGCCCCGCCCTCAAGCCGTTTGCCAATTCTTCCAGCGTCAAAATCCGGTACCCGTGATTTTTAAGATAGAGAATCTGTTTTTCGAGATTCCGGGGACTCACGGTGTCCGCTTTGAGGATGTCGGAGTCTTCGACGTGATGATACATCAGCACCGGGACGGCATACGTATCCGCAAACCATAATGCGCCCGCCCAAAAAAGGATGACGGCGGCGCCAAGGGTGAAAAATAGTTTCTTCAGGGATTTCATGGGTGTTGGATCGAGGCGTTTTCCCGCATGTCCCCCGACGGGGACGGAATCGTTTATGACAAAGCCTGTTTGATCAATTCGCTGACCGTCTTGCTGTCGGCGCGGCCGGCGACCAGCGACAGGGCGGCCTTCATCACCTTTCCCATATCCCTGATGCCGGTTGCTCCGCTTTCTTTGACCGCAGCTTCAACGATGGCCTTGAGCTGTTCCGGCGACATCTCCTCGGGCAGATAGGCTTTTAAAATCGCCATCTCATGCCTTTCCTTGTCGGCCAGATCCGGACGGGCGCCCTTTTCATATTGCTCGATGGAGTCCTGGCGCTGATTGATCTGTTTTTTGATCACCGCGACGACATCGGCGTCTTCGAGTTTTTCGTCCTTCTTTTCGATCATGGCGTATTTCATCTGGGAACGCAAAAAACTCAGCGTGGACACCCTGACCGCCGCCCTGTCCTTCATGGCCTGTTTGAAATCGTTGTCGATCTGCTCGGTTAACATGCGACCTCCTTCAATGAATACCGACGGGCTTGATTTTCAAGCTATGTTAATCGTTTTATGCCGGGATTTCAATCCTTTTATAATGCTGATCTGCCCTTTCCTGACCCCATAATGTCCGGCGAGAAAATCAATCAGGGCCTCATTGGCCTTGCCTTCCGCCGGAGGGGCTGTCAGATAAACCTTAAAACCATTCCCCTCCGCTTTGAACAGATTTTTTCGCGCGCCTGGAATAACCTTCACATCGATCTTCATGGGAATCCTAAAAAAACTGCAGGGTCAGGGCGGAACGGTGCCGGCTGGTTTTCTAAAAAAGCTTCAACGTCAGCGGCGGTTACGACAAGGGGATTCCAGCATCCGCTTCTCCCAACGTTTTC
>CAYHZK010000058.1:0-12004 GCA_964361085.1 uncultured Planctomycetales bacterium | reverse complement strand
GAGGGTCTCGCACTTCAAATGTTTCATGCTCATGCAGGAGCATTCGATGTGCCAGCCCGGACGGCCCCGGCCCCACGGACTGTCCCAGAAGGGTTCGCCCTCCCTGGATTTTTTCCAAAGCGCGAAATCCAGCGGGTCCGCCTTTTTCTCCCCCTTCTCGATGCGCACCGCCTCAAGCATCTTTTCGATGCTCTGTCCCGACAGCTTGCCGTAATCGGGAAAGCTCCGCACCTTAAAATACACATCACCGTCGGCGGGATACGCGTGGCCGGAGGCAATCAGCCCCTCGATGTGGCGGATCATCTCCGGGATGTTCCCGGTCGCGCGCGGCTCGACGTCGGCGGGGTCGATCCCCAGCCTCTCCATGTCTTCGTAATACGAGGCGATGTTGGCCGTTGAAACCTCGTCGCTCGTTTTGTTCAATTCCCGGGCGCGGGCAATGATCTTGTCGTCGATGTCGGTGATGTTCCGGACAAAGCGGACGTCGTACCCGCGGAACTTCAGGTACCGCCGGATCACGTCAAAAATGTAGAGGCTGCGCGCGTGGCCGATGTGACACTGATCATAGACCGTGACCCCGCACGAATACATGCGGATCGTCTTGCCGTCTAAAGGGACCAACTCTTCTTTTGTCTTGGTGAAAGAATTATAGATCCGGATGGTCATTGTTGCTTTCTGTCTTATGGCCGTGAACCTTTTCTTCGAGGTATTTGATGCGTTTCAAGAGGTCTTTCATGTTTTGCATGACGGGGTCCAGGACGTGGATGTGGTCCATCTGGGAATCGATCTTCTGCCCCTCCTGGCGCGTGATGCGACCGGGAACGCCCACGACCGTCGTGTTTTGCGGAACATGCTTGAGCACAACCGCGTTGGCCCCGATATACGAGTTGGAGCCGATCTCAATATTGCCTAAAATCTTGGCCCCCGCCCCGACGACGATATTGTCGCCCAGCGTTGGATGGCGCTTGCCGGTTTCTTTGCCCGTGCCCCCTAGGGTCACGCCCTGAAAAAGGGTCACGTTGTTCCCGACGATGGACGTCTCGCCGATCACAACCCCCATGCCGTGATCGATAAAAAGCCCTTTCCCGATCTGCGCCCCGGGGTGGATCTCGATGCCGGTAAAAAACCGCGTCAGCTGCGAAATAGAGCGCGGGACAATCGGGATTTTCTTCTCCCACAAAAAATGGGCGATGCGGTACGCGATGACGGCATGCAACCCCGGATAAAGCAGCAGGATTTCCAAAACGTTCTTTGCGGCCGGATCCCGCTCCTTCGTCGCCCGGATCTCATCGGGAAAAAAGAGAGCGACCAGAAGCAGGACAACCGTAATGGTCAAAAACAGGCTTAAGATGATCATCGTTTCATTATCCTCTTATTAAAAGTGCCGTCTTGCCGCATAAGCAAAGAAGGAGAAATATTTTCTCCAGGATGTTTCTGTCGACCCAAATTGATTCGTCCCGGCAAAGAAATCAACCACGGCTTCACGGGCGCGTGCGATTTCCTTAAGCCGCATAAAATTTTTCCTGTCGTCCAGCGTCAGGTCAAACAATTCCAGGGCCCGCTCAAAGGCCTGCCGGCAATACGGCAGGTTGCCTTTGGCCTTCCAATTGAGGGCCCGCTCAATCTCGCCGCCGATGTGGGCCATCTGTTCCATCAACGACAACTGCTGCCACCGCCCATCGGCCAGCTGCCTGTGCTGAAAACTCATCGCGTCACCCTTTTAGCGATCACATCCACAATCCGCCTCCGGATTTTTTCATCCTCGACCCCGCGGCTTTGATTGCCTTGTGAAGGGCGCAGATTGATCATCGAATCAAATTCAACAAAATCATCGCCCTGCAGTTCCGGATAAAGATTGATCCCCCAGAGATATTCTTGCCGGGAACCGTTCTGCAAAAGCAAGGCCTCCAGATCAGAATGGAGTTCCGCGTCAACGGCCAAAAGTTCACGATCGATATCAACGACAGCTTTGACCATATTCCCGAATAAAGTACCGGCCATCTCTTTGAGATCGGAAGACGTTATCGAATCCGCGATAATCCTCATCACAGCATCACCGGCTTTTCTAGGTAAACATGGGATTGGGATCGGACTGCATTCTCAAGGGATTCCAGTCTTTTCGCTGCAACAACACCGTCGCGTAGGCGGCGATGCCTTCGCGGCGGCCTACAAAACCCATGCCCTCGTTCGTCGTGGCCTTGATATTGACGGCCTGTTCAACGATATTCAATTGCGCCGCAATCGTAACACGCATCACGGGCTTAAAGGCCTTGAGGTTCGGCGCCTCGGCGAGGATCACCACGTCCACATTGCCGACATGGTATCCGGCCTTTTGCGCAAGGCCGTTGACTTCGGCCAGCAACTTTAAGCTTGAGATATTCCGGTAGCGTTCATCGTTACTGGGGAAATGCTCTCCAATATCGCCTTTGGCCAGCGCGCCCAAGATCGCGTCGCAGATCGCGTGCAACACCACGTCGGCGTCGGAATGCCCATCCAGTCCGTCGGTGTGCGGAATTTTCACGCCGCCGAGGTACAGGTCGCGGCCCTTCACAAAACGGTGAACGTCATAACCCAATCCAATTTTAAACATGTCTCACCACCGACCAGCGACCAACCACTGTTTAATCCAGCAACGCCTCGGCGATTTTCAAATCCTCCGGGGTCGTGACCTTGATGTTGCGGTAATCGCCCATAACCACCGTCACCTTGACCCCGAGGCGTTCGACCAAAGCCGCGTCATCCGTCGCCTCGATCCCGCGGCCCGCCTCATGCGCCTTCACTAAAATATCCCTGGCGAAAACCTGCGGCGTCTGAACCTCCCAGAGGAGGTCCCGGTCCAGGGTCGCCTCGACCGTGCGATCCTGCGGATTCACCCGCTTGATCGTCGGCTTGACCGGCACCGCCGCAATCACGGCGGATTCGCGATAGCAGACGGTCAGCGCCTCTTCGACCAATTTCAGCGTCGTCAACGGCCGGGCCGCGTCGTGGACCACAACAAACTCCGTCGCGGGACTAACCGCTTTTAAGCCGTGGCTCACGGATTCACGCCGGGTCCTCCCGCCGGGGACAATCGCTTTGACCTTTTTGAGACGATACTGACCGATAACCTTTTCAAAATCCGTGCGCAGCGCCTCCGGAGCGACAACAATTATACCTTCAACGAGAGAACACCGCTCAAATATTTCCAGAGAGTACACCAAAATCGGCTTGCCCTTCAAAAGAACCAAAGGCTTGGGAACAGCGCCGGCAAACCTGACCCCCTGCCCCGCCGCGGGGACAATGACTTCCGTTATTTTCATGTCTCACGCAGAAAGTTTGGCAAAGATGATCCGTCCGCCCTGTGTGGGCAACAGCGATGTCACCATCACCTTGACCTTTTTGCCGATCATCGGACGCGCGGCGGCCACGACAATCATCGTGCCGTCTTCCGTGTACGCCACGGCCTGGTCCTGCTCGCGGCCTTCTTTGACCAAGAGGACTTCCATGTCCTCCCCGACAAAAACGACCGGTTTGACCGCGTTCCCGAGGTCATTGATGTTCACAATGGAGACGCCATGAATGCCGGCCACACGGCTCAGATTATAATCCGTGGTAAAAATCTGCGCGTCCATCACTCTGGCCAGATGCACCAGCCTGGCATCGACGGCCTCCGCGTCGCTCAAAATGTCCTCTTCATGAATATAGATATCCATGGAAGGATCTTTTTGCATGTTGCGCAAAAGCTCGATTCCCCGGCGGCCCTTTTGCCGTTTGATGTCGTCGCTGGAATCCGCCAGTTTTTGCAGTTCCTGCACCACAAAGCGGGGGACGGCGAGACGCCCAGTCAAAAAATTGATTTTGTAAAGATCCGCGACACGGCCGTCGATGATAGCACTCGTATCCAGGAGGATCACCCTCGCCTCGATCTCCTGGCGTTTGAACCGGACGTACGGGATGATGATGTTGAATTCGTCTTTGCCCCGCAGGGCCATCACCGCGCCCAGATACGAAAAGACCAGCGTCAGGATGACCCTGGATACGGAATGGGTGAACTCCTCCCACGGCAAAAGTGTGAGAATATCGGCGATGAGTTTCGCCATAAAAACACCCAGGAGGAGCCCGAAGACCATGCTCGACAATCCACGGACCGAAACCTGCTGCATGCTCATTTCAAGGACAATCAGGACACCGCCGGCCGTGCATCCAAAAAACGCGCCCAGGACAGGATGACCGCTCCAGATGGACCCGATATAGTAGCCGACAATCGAGCTGATGATCAGAAAAAAACCGCGGATGAATAAAAGTGTCGTCATGAGGGGATCCTTCCCTGGTCATAGTCGAGGGCTTCTTTGACCGTCGCGACGGGAATAAGGTCGAGACGGACATTTTCAAAGCCCACCCGGCTGTTGAGATTATTTTTGGGGACAATCGCCTGCTTGAATCCCAGCTTTTCCGCCTCGTTGATCCGTACCGCGATCTGACTGACGCTGCGCACCTCCGCCGAAAGTCCGACCTCGCCTAAAACAACCGTGTCCATCGCAACCGGCTTATCGCGCAGCGCGGACGCGACAGCCATGGCAACCCCCAGATCGGCGGCCGGGTCCATCACCCTGACACCGCCGACGACATTGAGAAAAATATCTTTGTCCTGCAGATTCAAGTCCAGCCGTTTTTCCAGGACCGCGACCAAAAGGGCCAGGCGGTTGGCGTCAAACCCCTGCGCCTTCTGCCGGACAATCCCGAAACTCGACCGGCTCACCAGCCCCTGGACCTCGACTAAAAAAGGGCGAGTCCCCTCGAGGATCGGCACCACGACCGAGCCGGAGGTGTTCTGCGGCCGTTCCGCCAAAAAAATCTCCGATGGGTTCGAGACCTCCATGAGCCCCGTCGCCGTCATTTCAAAAACCCCCAGTTCGTTCGTCGAGCCGAAACGATTTTTGATCGTCCGCATCACGCGATGCGAGGCGTAACGTTCTCCCTCAAAATACAGCACCGTATCGACGATGTGTTCGAGCACCCGGGGCCCGGCGAGCGTCCCTTCCTTGGTGACATGGCCGATAAAAAAAACCGCGATCCCTAAGGTCTTGGCCATGTGCGTCAGGATGGCGGCGCATTCGCGGACCTGGCTGACGCTCCCGGGGCTGGAGCTGATTTCGGGATGATAAACGACTTGAATGGAATCGATCACGACCACCTGCGGACGCATTTTGGTCATGTATTCCTTGATAGTATTCAGATCCACCTGGTTGACGATGTACAGCGTGTCCGTCGACAAGGCACTGATGCGTTCGGCGCGCATCTTCGTCTGCTTCGCGGATTCCTCGCCGCTCACATAAAGAATTTTGTACCCCTGTTGGGCCAGCGCTGCGACGACCTGCAGGGTCAAGGTCGACTTCCCGATGCCGGGATCGCCGCCGATCAAAGTCACCGACGCGGGAACAATCCCGCCGCCCATGACCCGGTCAAACTCCCTGATCCCCGTCGCGAACCGTTTTTCTTCGTCGGTCGAGACTTCCCTCAACAGCACCGGCTTGTCCTTAAAAACAACCCCGCCGCGCGCCTCCTGCGGCACCGGAGACACAGGTTCTTCGACGTAAGAATTCCAGCCCTCGCAGGACGGGCATTTGCCCAGCCAGCGGGGCGATTGAGCGCCGCAGTTTTGGCAGACGAAAAGAATCTTCGTTTTCATGGCATGCTGAATCGGATTCTCGACATGAATGAATCGTGAAGCAAGGAAAAGGAAGCCTGCTTGCCGGTTTATTCGAAGACTAAGGTATCATTCCTGCGCAAAACCTTGATCTTGCTGCCTTCCTGAAACCGTCCGGAAATGATTTCCTCCGCCAGCGGGTCCTCCATGTAACGCTGGATCGTCCGCTTCAAAGGCCGGGCGCCGAAGACCGGATCAAAACCCTTTTCGATCAGAAGGTCGAGGGCCTCCCGGGTCAACTCGATCTGAATGTCCTTGTCCTTCAGACGCTTCGCGACCTCGGCGATTTCGATGTCCACGATCTCCACTAAATTTTCCCGGGTCAGGGATTGAAAGACAATGATATCGTCGATGCGGTTGAGGAATTCGGGTTTAAAAACCTTTTTGACCTCATCCAGAAGGCGGCTCTTCATGTCCTGATAATTCATGTCTCCTGTCTGGGACACGAACCCCAGGGCGCCGCGGGACCTGAGCATCTCGGCCCCGACGTTGGAGGTCATGATGATGATCGTATTGCGAAAATCCACCTTGCGGCCGAAACTGTCGGTCAGCCGCCCCTCCTCAAAAACCTGCAGCAACAGGTTAAAAACGTCGGGGTGCGCCTTTTCGATCTCGTCGAGAAGGACGACGGAATACGGCTTGCGCCGCACCTTTTCGGTCAGCTGTCCTCCCTCTTCGTAACCGACGTATCCCGGCGGGGCGCCGATCAGTCGGGAGACGTTGAATTTGTCCATGTATTCCGACATGTCGATCTGGATCATGGCGTTTTCATCGCCGAACATGAATTCCGAAAGCCGGCGGGCCAGGTGAGTCTTGCCGACCCCCGTCGGGCCCAGAAAGATAAACGAACCGATCGGCCGGCGGGGATTTTTGATCCCGGCGCGGGACCTGCGCACCGCGCGGGCAATAGCGTTGATAGCCTCTTCCTGGCCGATGACCATCTTGCGCATCTGGTCTTCCATCTTCAACAGCTTGTCGCTTTCCTTCTGCTCCAGGCGGATCAGCGGGATATTGGTCCACTGGGACACCACGCGGGCGATGTCTTCTTCGCCCAAAGTCATCGTGACCTTGTCCCGTTTCTGGGTCCATTCGTTGCGGACTTTTTCCAGTTGATCGCGGACGGTCCGCTCCTGATCGCGCATGTGAGCGGCCTTTTCAAAATCCTGGCTCTTGATATACCCTTCTTTTTCTTTTTTGAGTTGTTCGATCTGGGACTCGAGATCCTTGATCTCCTCGGGCACGGCCATCGCCTTGATCCTGGCGCGGGCGCCCGCCTCATCCAGAATATCGACGGCTTTGTCCGGAAGAGCGCGGCCGGAGATGTAACGGTCCGACAAACGCACGGCGGCGGACATGGCCTCGTCGGAAAATTTGACGCGGTGGTGCGCCTCGTATTTGTCCCGCAGCCCGTTTAAAATCTGGATGGCCTCCTCAACGGAAGGCGGTTCGACCATGATCGTATGGAAACGCCGCTCCAGCGCCGCGTCTTTTTCGATATGTTTGCGGTATTCATCAAGGGTTGTGGCCCCGATGCACTGGATCTCGCCGCGGGACAGGGCGGGTTTTAAAATATTCGCGGCGTCGATGGCGCCCTCGGCGGCGCCCGCCCCGACGAGCGTGTGCAGCTCGTCGATGAAAAGAATGATCTTGCCCGACCGCTTGATCTCGTCCATGATGGCCTTGATCCTCTCTTCGAACTGACCGCGGTATTTGGTTCCCGCGATCATGAGGGCCAGATCGAGGACGATGATATTTTTTTCCCTTAAAATCTCCGG
This sequence comes from uncultured Planctomycetales bacterium, assembly GCA_964361085.1. Taxonomy (GTDB): domain Bacteria; phylum Omnitrophota; class Gorgyraeia; order Zapsychrales; family JANLHA01; genus CAYHZK01. Next base: position 4,543 of record CAYHZK010000058.1, on the reverse strand, counting down.
CACATCGCCTTTGACGATGAGCTGCGCCAACCCCTCGACGATCGCGGTCTTGCCGACACCGGCCTCGCCTAAAAGAACGGGATTGTTTTTGGTGCGGCGGCTTAAGATCTGAACGATGCGTTCGATCTCATTCTGCCGGCCGATGACCGGATCGAGTTTGCCTTCCTTGGCGAGTTTGTTGAGATTGCGGCCGTAGGCGTCGATCGCCGGGGTTTTTCCGGTCTTGGTGGGTTCCTGCGTGCCAAAACCCGGGATCCCCGAGCCTAACAATTCCATGACCTCGTTGCGCAGTTTGCCGAGATCCAGCCCCAGATTGAGAAGAACGCGATAGGCCATGCCTTCGCCTTCCTTAACCAGCCCCAGAAGGAGATGTTCGGTCCCGATATAATTGTGTCCGAGGGCGCGGGCCTCTTCCGCCGCCAGTTCCAGCGCCTTCTTCGAACGGGGCGTGAACGGGATGTCGCCCAACACCTGCGTCTGCGGTCCGGGCTGGACCAATTTTTCCACCTCAAGACGGATGGTCTCCAAATCCAGTCCCAATTTTTGCAAAACCGCGGCCGCGACCCCTTCCCCTTCCCGGATCAACCCCAAAAGAAGGTGCTCCGTTCCGATATAATCATGGTTGAAACGCCGGGCCTCTTCCTTGGCATACACAATGACTTTCCTGGCTCGTTCCGTGAACCTGTTGAACATCATACCCCTCCTAACTTTTCTCGAATGAGTGTCGCCCGCCGGGTGTCGCGCGCGGCAGAAGACAATTTTTTGCCCTCGATCTTCTGCAGATGAGCGGGCTGAATCGTTATAAAAAGTTCATTGATCGTGGCGCGATCCACGATCGTGATAATCCCCAGATCGATCCCCAGCCGCACCATCGACAAGAGTTCGATGGTCTCCTGGCTGGAAATGATATACGCATTTTTCAAGACGCCCAGCGAACGGAAGATTTTATCCTCGAGCATGGCCCGGTTCTGCAGCAAAAGCGCCTGCCGCGCCTGCTCTTCCTGCTCGATCACCTGGCGGATCAGGCCGTTGATATTCTGGATAATATCCTCCTCACTGTGCCCGAGAGAAACCTGGTTGGAAATCTGATAGATGTTCCCCCGCGCCTGAGTGCCTTCGCCGTAAAATCCCCGCGAGGCAAAACTCAGTTTGGCAATCGCGGCCAGGACCTTGTTGATCTGTTTGGTCATGACCAACGCCGGCAGATGCAGCATCACGGACCCGCGCATGGCCGTTCCCGTATTGGTCGGACAGGCGGTCAGATACCCCCAATTGCCGAGGTAGGCATAATCCAGTTTTCTAGAAAGGCTGTCATCGACCGCATTGATGATGTTCCAGGTCTCGCTCAAGTTCAACCCCGACTGCATCACCTGAATGCGCAGGTGATCCTCCTCGTTGACCATGACCGACAACACCTCCTCGTCGGACACAACCAGGGCCTTGCCTTCGCTGTTGGCGGCGTGTTCGTGGCTCATCAGGTGACGTTCGATCAAAAACTGTTTGTCGATATTATCCAGATCGCTCATGAAAAACATGGTGGCTGATTTTAAAAAATCGATTTCCTTCATCGCCTGCTGCAGGTTGTCGACCACATCCTGCAGCGCCTTCTTCGAGGCCCGGTTCGGGAAAGGGATCTTCGCCAGATTCCGCGCCAGCCGGATCCGCGAGGACATGACGATGTGGGAACTGGGACCGGTCCCCTTCAGCCATTCGCCCGTATGATGAATAAGATCGTCCAGTCTCATTGTTGGCCGCCTTCTTCCTTTTTCTCCAGGGAACGGATTTTGTCGCGCAGCTCCGCGGCCTTTTCAAAATCCTCCCCCTGGATGGCCTCTTGCAATTGAATCTTAAAATCGCGCAAGGTCTCCACCTTGGGCCCTTCGATTTTTTTGAACGTTTGCGGCGTCTTGCCCAGATGAAGATGCGACCCGTGGATCTTCTTCAGCAGCGACCCCAGATGCTCACGGAAGGCGAGGTAGCATTCGCTGCATCCTAATCGTCCAAACTTCTTGAAATCGTCGTAATTGAGTCCGCAGGTCGGGCATTCCAGTTTGACCTTTTCGATGTCCTTGACCTGCTTGCCGAAATCGGCGAGCCCGGCCAAAAGATCCGCCAGCCCGAACTGCTGCTCCATCTGGGCGCTCTTTTCGCGGGCGCAGTCTTCGCAGAGGTGCATCTCCGAGACCTGCTCGTCGACGATCTCCGTCAAATGGACCGTCGCTTTTTTCTTTCCACAAATGTTACATTGCATGGTTAGTCCCCGTAGTTCGTATCTCGTAGTTCGTATCTCGTAAAAATACCGAAATCCAAACCACGCCCCCTATCCTCTTTAATATTTCACCCCGTCCTTGCGCGTCACGGAATGGAACGCGGCGATCAATTTTTCCGTCATCTTTCCCGGCTTGCCGTCGGCAATGAGCCGCCCGTCCACCTTCACGACCGGGATGATCTCTGCCGCGGTCCCGGTCAAAAAACATTCGTCGCCATTATACACCTCATGGCGGGTGACGGATCGCTCTTCGCAACGAATTTTAAATTTCCCGGCCAGCTCGAGCACCGTGTCGCGGGTGATCCCCCGCAAACGGCCGTGCGACGGCGTCACCAGGGTTCCCTTCTTGACGATAAAGATATTGTCACCGGTGCATTCCGCCACGTACCCCTGACTGTCCAGCATAATGGCCTCGTTGAACCCGGAATTGTTGGCCTCGATCTTGGCCAGAATGTTATTCAGATAATTGAGCGACTTCAGCTGCGGGTTCAAGGCATCCGGCAGATTCCGGACCGTGGGAACCGTGATGATCTCCATCCCCTTTTTGTAAAGCTCCGCCGGATAAAGGCTGATTTTATCGGCAATGACGATGATCGTCGGGTCGCCGTGACATTTTTTGGGATCAAGACCCAGGTCGCCGACACCGCGGGTCACAATGACCCGGATGTACCCGTTGTCGATTTTATTTTCGATCAGGGTCGCGACGATCGCCTGCTCCATCTGTTTTTTCTTAAGCGGGATCTCGATCATGAGCGTGTGCGCGGTTTCATAAAGCCGGTCGATGTGTTCCCTGAGACGAAAGACCAACCGGTCATAAGAACGGATCCCCTCAAAGGCCCCGTCGCCATAAAGAAACCCGTGATCAAAGACCGAAACCTTAGCGTCGTCTTTGCTGTAATATGTGCCGTTGATGTAAATTTTCATGTCATTACTTTTCCTTTCCCATGATAACGCAAAACGTCCCTCCCCCTCGGTGGGGGAGGATAGGCAGGGGGGAGAATAAAAATCGTTTTCAACCCTTTCACCCTCCCTCAATCCCTCCCATCAAGGGAGGGCAGAATATAAATTCTAGACTAAAACCCCGTCGCGCATATGGACGACGCGATGGGAGCGCCGGGCCAGCGCCTCGTCGTGCGTGACAATCACGAGGGTCTGGTTATTTTTTTTATTAAGCTCCATCAGAAGGTCAATGACCTCCCTGCCGCTTTCGGAATCCAGGTTTCCGGTCGGTTCATCGCAAAATATGATTTTAGGATCGTTGACCAGCGCCCTGGCAATCGCGACGCGTTGCTGTTCTCCGCCGGATAATTCGTTGGGTTTATGCTCATAACGGTCTTTAAGACCCACCCGGTTTAACAAAAGAACGCCCTTGGCCTTGGCTGTTTCGAGCTGGCGCATATTGTTATGCACCAAGGCCGGCAAAATCACATTTTCCAGTGCGGTGAATTCCGGGAGAAGATGGTAGAACTGAAAAATAAATCCGATCTGCCGATTCCGGATCCTGGCGCGTTCCCGCTCGTTCAACTTATAAACTTCCTGACCGCCGAAAATGACCTTTCCTTCGCAGGGGTCGTCCAGCCCGCCCATAATATGCAGCAAGGTGGACTTCCCGGCGCCCGACGGCCCCACAATCGCAACGACATCACCGGCCGCCACCTCGAGGGTAATGCCTTTCAAAATATGCAACTGCCCGGCGGGATGATCGTAAGATTTGTGAATCCCTTGCGCTGCGAGCATGAGTTATTCTACACACTTTTTTTCGATTTTGAAAAAAATTTCTTATTCGTATCGCAGGGCTTCCACCGGCTGTAACGCGGCGGCCTTGGCTGCCGGATAGATGGTCGCGATATAGCTGATGACCATGGCTGACGCGATGATGATGAGGATATCTTTCAGCTGCAACTCAACCGGGACATGGTCGATGGAATAAATCTCGGCCGGGACAGGCACATAGGTGCGCAGGACATAGCTCACGCCGACCCCGCCGACAAGTCCCCAGAACGTGCCCAGCGAGCCGATGAAAAGCCCCTGCTTGGTAAAAATCCTCCGGATGGATGCCCTCGGCACGCCGAACGATTGCAGGATTCCAATATCGTGGACCTTGCTGCTCACCGTGACAATCAGGGTGCTGATGATATTAAAGGAAGCCACCAAAACCATGAGAATCAGGATAATGAACAACCCCCACTTTTCCAGAAAAAGCGCCTCAAAAAGATTGCGGTTGACGTCGATCAATGTCATGACGAGAAAACTGTATCCAATCATTTTATAAAT
>CAYHZK010000057.1:0-12113 GCA_964361085.1 uncultured Planctomycetales bacterium | reverse complement strand
GCGGACATCCAGTGTGATCTTTTGTTTGCGGCGTTCGGGCAGCGGCGGCCTGGGTTCGCCAACCGTGCTTGCCAGACGCTGGGCGCCCCCGGGGACGGGAACCAGCGCGTCGAAAGCCGTGGCTGCCGGTTGCGGCGACCCGGTCTGGTTGACCAGAGGATCGGTCTGGGCCAAAACGGCGCGGGATGATAACAAAAAGATCAACACAAAACCCCAAAAAACAGGATTCGCAGTTCGCCTTGCCCCTTCGTTAACGGTCTCGAAAGACGGAAGACGAGATACGAGATACGCAACAGAGAATACCCCCTCTCCTCTGCGCGCCTGCCCTCTCTCTGAAAAATTGTTCACGCCGCTATTTTCGATTTTTGCGATTAGAGATTGATTGTGACGGTTTCGCCCTGATAACTGAAAACCACGCGGTCGGCATAAATGGTCTCGACCTTGACCCCTTCCAGATAATCACCGGTTTTCAGAAAATGGGTCACCGATGTCTTTTGGTCTTCAACCATCACCGTGGCGGACTCCGTGGAATCGAGCCAGGAAACCCCGACCAGCTTGAAGTTTGTAATACGCTCCCTGATTTTTTGATTTTCAGACGGGGCGGCGACCTTGAGCTCTTCTTCGGCTTTCTTTTCGAGGGGATGAAAAATATTCCGGCGGCTTACGGCAGCGACGTATTCGGCAACATCCCTGGGGATCATGGCATCGCTCAATTCTGCGTTGTGCTCGGGTTCATCGAGCGCGTCCGTTTCCGGGACGGCCTGACTGCGGTCGACTTGAAAATCTTTTTCGGTATCAAAGATGGAACGGACAATGCTCCCGTCCTCGGGAGGCTTTTGTTTTCTGACGGCGGCCTGCTTTTTGGACGGCTTCGATTTTGGAATGGCGAAGTTCACCTCTTTTTTCGAGGCCTTCATGCCCTTTGTAAAATCAGCGATGAAAAAAACACCAATCCCGATGACCACGACGACCAAAAGCCGGTTAGCCATCTTCAGCCCTATGTCCTCGGGGGTTTCCGACGACCCCGGGCGCTTGAACATCCCCAGCAACCCCTCCAGCGCCGGAGGGCTCGACACGCCGACGCTGCTGACGGAACTGAGGACTTGCCTGGCCGCCGGGGCTGGCGCGGCCACCGGCGCTGCCGCCGGAGGCGGAGCGGCCACGGTGGCTTTCGCATCGGCGGCCTCAATCAGTTTTAAAAGTCTCTGTTCTGCTGTTTCTTTCGCCATAAATTCCTATTGACCAAATCCATGCCCGGCAATCCGCGACTGGCCCGACGGGGGGTTGATATTCTGACCGAACTCTAGACCTCCGAGCTTGTACTGTTCTTCCTTGGCGATCACATCGCGGATCAACATGCGGTCGACGGCGTGTTTATTCTGCAGGATCAACTCTTTTAAAACCTGATGGCAGAGCTTGGTGATCTTTCTCGGATACCCGCGGGTATAGTTATAAATTTCGCTGACGGCCTCGTCGAGAAAAAGTTCCATCCGACTGTTATACCCGGCCGTCTTGACCCGAAAATGGATCAGTTCCCGGGTTTCTCTGGCGTCGAGAGGATTGAGCGTGTATTTAAAACTGATGCGGTCCATGAAATTGGGCATGTGGGCGATCTTCGGATAAAGCTCCACCTGCGCCAGCAGAACCAGTTGCAAAAGCTTGAACTCATTGGTTTCGAAATTCAAAAGCACGCGCAACGTCTCGAGCATGGCCATATCAAGCTTTTGGGCTTCATCGATGATGAGGGTTACGGTCTGTCGCTCTTCGACCGCTTTCTGAATGAGGAATTTTTCGAAGGCATCGCGCAGTTCGAGGATATCACTCCTGGCCGGATCGATCCCGGACCAGACATCGATGCTGAAGTTGCGCACCAGCGACGTTAAAAATTGTTTTTCGTCGGCGTATACCGGATTGAGGATCATATGAAAAAGCATCGTATTGCGCTTGCGCAACTCCTGCACCAGGAGCCGCGAGAGACTGGTCTTTCCGGTTCCGATGTCGCCGAAGATGACCGAGAGCCCGCGCTTCAGATGCAGTTCGATGAGAATGTTGGTCAGAGCGGTGTCATGCTCTTTGGTGAGATAAAAAAAGGCCGGATCCGGGCTTGTGGAAAACGGTTCTTTTTCGAATCCGAGTAATGTGAAATAAGCCATAGCCGGCCTTTATCTATATAAAGAAAACTAGTATTAAATCTTTTAATTTAATATAAAAATAAAAATTATGATCTCCCCGAATTTATGTTGATTTTATCATAAGGACTTCCGGCCACAACCATTTAATCAAGTATTTTTATAATATATTTGTTAAAAATGTTGATTCCCCCGACGGGGGGAAAAGGAGGGATGAAACAGCGGAACGAGGGGAACGTTTTTGTTGTAAATCGTTGTTGATATTGTCCTAACCGATTATTTTCAATCACCCGCGGCGCCGGCGCGGCGAAAATATAAAATACCAGACCCCGCACACAAAACCGCTTGTCCTGGCCAAGGCCCTGGCCGCCATCACCAGGGACAAATAAACGCGCTCCCGGAAAGATCCGGCCATAGCGATCCCGAAATAGATTTCCATGGCGACCAGACCGGCTCCGACAACAGCCCCCCAGAAGTGGAACGGAAGTATGCCGGTCAGGCCGCCAAGCAACCAGGCATAAAACACCAAGACCGCCTGGATTTCAACGATATCTTTCCAAAACGTATAGCCGTCGCCGCGGCTCATGCCCGGGTGATCGAGATACATTCTGACGCGCCAGAATCCGTGACGATACTGTTCGCGAAGATATGTTCCGGGGCGCTCCGTGTGATGATGATCGACGAGCGCGTCTTTGGCGAAATAAATCTTGTGCCCGGCGGCGGTGATTTTGTAGCTCAAATCATTGTCTTCTCCGCTCGCCTGACGATAGTTTTCGTTAAATCCTCCGACGGACGCGAAAACGGAACGGCGGACGGCAAAATTAAAACTCCCGAAATACGACGGATACTCCGGCATGAGACGGTGGTGGCGGAATAAAATTTCCTGATGGATGCACCTCGCCAGAATGCTGTGAGGATTGGCGATGCCGTAACTGCCGGCCACGACGGCGACGGCCGGATCCTCAAACCGCGCCATGATCTTCCGGACCCAGTCCCGCCGGGGAAGGCAGTCCGAGTCGGTAAAAAACAGGATTTCGCCCTGCGCCTCCGCCGCGCCGCGATTGCGCGCCGCCGCGGGGCCGGCGTTGTCCTGAAAAATGTATTTCGCCGACGGGAACGCCTGGACCGCGACTTTTGTTTCGTCGGTCGAACCGTCATCGACGACGATCACTTCCGTCCCTCGTTCTCCGCCCGACGAGCGAGCCCCCCCCTGCGCCCGCCAGTCCGCCGACGCCGCCAAAACACAGCGCAGCGTTTCCGCGATGGTTTTTTCACAATGATAAGCGGGGATAATGATGCTGATCGTCGGACAGGTCATTTTTTCGCGACGGTGTAGAGCAGCATTCCAAAATGGCGGGCCAGGAATTTCTCCGGGGAAAGCCGAAACGGCAGGGTGTTGACTCCCCCGGAAGCGATGACGTCAAGCCCGTTGCGCCGGTGAAGATCGACGAGCGCGGGCAGGACAAACGGGATTTCGTCGATCCCCGGCATAAAAAACGGCCGGATCAATTCCCACGGCGACCAGCGGTTGGGGACAAACGTGACCACCACCCCCTGCGGACTCAAAACCGAAATAAAATTCCTCAGAATCCGGTCTTGGTCCTGAGGCGTGAAATGTTCAAACAATCCATCGGAAAAGATCAGGTTGAATTTGTCCGGCAGGACCTCCGGAAACGGGGTATTGAGCATATCCGCCTTGATGAATTTCACCCGGTCCCCCGCGATCTGCGCGGCCAGCTCAAGCGCCTGCCGGGAATAATCGACAGCCGTCGTCTGCATACCGTGTTCACAAAAAAATCTCGAAAAAAAGCCGCTCCCGCACCCGGCATCCAGGGCTTTTTGACCGGCAAGGACATAGGGCTTCAGGACTTCAAGGATCCGCCGCTTGGACCAGCTGACCTGAGAAAACTGCAGCGACTCCCCCCGCCCCCAAAACTTATTCCAGTCGCTATCCTTGGGATTTTCAATCACTTTCATCTCTACCTCCCGCACTTCCGTGAGTTTGCGCTGTCTCATGAGCGAAATTCGGCGGCTTGTCAGAAAATTTTACAGCACGTTTAGCCCGCATTGTTTGACGAGCGCCAGCGAGGAGTTATGGGGGCTGGGATGTGAAATTTTCTGACGTTTAAGCCGCCATGGAGCGAATGAGACAGCGCAAACTCACTCCCGTCGCTTCTTCAATTCTTCAACCTCATGCTCCAGCAAACCGATTCGTTGCGCCATGCGGTCATTGCGCGCGTTCTGCTGGCAAAGAAAAATCGTCAGCAGCAGACTCAAGAAAACAAACGCGCACAAAACGCTGAAAAAAATAAAGTTGCTCGCGAGCTGAAACCCCAAACGGGCCGCCACGTCGGCCAAAATCCGGTCAAAGACAGCCAGCCCCAGACCTCCCAGGGCGACGAAAATCCATCCCGCGGCATATTTGAATGTCAACCGTTCCCGGCGGACCAGCTCAACGATCAACACAAGAAGAATGAGGGACACCGCTATGGCTAAAAAACGGACATTCATGTCAGGCCACGGCCTTTCGCTTTTTCATCATACCGAGCAAGATTGCAAAGGTCACATTGATCATATAATACAACGTCATCAGATAACGGATCGAACTGCGGCCGCTGCCGCGCTTGCGCATCTTAACCGGGACCTCGCACAACCGAAAACCCAAACGTTTGGCAGCCACAATGGATTCCGGCTCCGGAAAATCCGGCGGGTAGTCAGAGGCGAAGGCCGCAATAGCCCTGCGATTGAAGGCGCGGAATCCCGACGTGGGGTCCGCGACTTTATAGCGAGTCAAAAAACTGATGAGACGGGCGAAGAAATGAATCCCGATCCGCCGGATCGCGGAGGATTGATACCCTAAAAACGGCGGAATAAAACGGCTTCCGACGGCAATGTCAACGCAATCGTCCATAACGGGTTTCAGGATGGCATCAAGATACCGGACATCATGCTGGCCGTCGCCGTCCACCTGCACCACGAAGGCGTAATCCTTTTTACGCGCGAAAAGGAAGCCCGTCTGCACCGCCCCCCCAATCCCGAGATTGAACGGGAGAGAAATCACCGCAGCGCCGGCCTCGCGGGCCAGAGCCGCCGTTTTGTCGACGGAGCCGTCATCGATGACGATGATGTCAAGAGGGCGCGGCAAAGACCGCAGCTCCGAAATTGTTGTTCTGATGTTTCCGCTTTCATTGCAGGCCGGGACGATCACGAGAATTTTTTTGTCGGTCATGACGTTCATCACAGGAATGCCTGGCGCACCCGTTCCCGCAGGCTGTTTTGGATAACGCTGCCGCCCGTCTGGATCGTCATCCCTCCCCACATGGCTTTGTCGATGCGCCATTCGACCGTCGCCGTCTGTCCGAAGATCCTGGCGGCGGCCTTGCGGATGCGGGACTCGTGACGTGAAGACAGCTTTTTGTGGGTTGTCACAATGACGGCGGGGGACACGGCCGGGGGCTGCGTTGAAAATCTTTCAAACTGGCGGATCGCGAGATCAACGAGATTCTGATCCAGGATTTTTTTCAAAACAGCAACAATGATCGTAATCGCAACGGCCTGGGCCAGAAAAAACTTGACGAAAAACATGGCACCCCCCGCCTCATTCACATCAAAATGTTTTCTCCGCGTTTCGCCCCTTGTGCGCGGCCAGGTACTCCGCCGCGTAACGGATCAGTTCGTCATCCTCTTCGTTCTTGACGATATCAGGCTGAAGTCCCTTGAAACTGAACACGCCTCCGTCGGGGCGATGCCCACGCGCCGTCACGAGAAGAAGCATGGATTCGTCGTCAAAATTGAACATGCTCTTGAGCAAAACCTGCCCCGCGGTATTGACGCCCATCAACACCGCGCGCCCCCGCCACTGCAAAACACCCGAGAACAACTCGGAGGCGCTGCCGCTTTTTTCATTCACCAGGATCACCATGTCGCCTTTATAATGAAACTGATCCGGAATCCGCGGCACATCCAGGCTCGTTTTCGGTTTATTTTTTCCCTCGAAATAGGCAAACTCTTCTTCCGGCGTGAGGAAAAACGACGAGATCTCACGCGCCGCCAGCGGCGGTCCGCCGGGATTGCCGCGCAGATCGATGATGAGACCGGTATCGCCCTGTTTCAAAATGTGGGACATAAACCGCGTCATGTCTTCCGAGGTCTTGCGATTGAATCGCTGGATCTGCAGGCAATAAATCCCTTCCACATGCGTGGGAACCATAAAAACGGTTTGCTTGAAATATTCTTTGCTGATGACCTCGATGGTGCGCGTCGTCCGCCCGGCGCGATCGCGGTATTCCAGCCTGACCCTGGTGTTTTCAAGAGGATTGAGCCGTTCCTGAATCTGGGCCAGCGTCAAAGCCGGGACATTATCCTAGTCGATCTTTTGAATCACATCACCCTCGCGCAGACCTTTCTCGAAGGCGTCGGCGCGCGGCTCAAGACGCGAGATCCGGTACCCCTCGGCGACCAGATCCCCTTCAATGCCCAGATCGATCCTTTTCCCGAGCGCTTCCTGTTCATAAGTCCTGGCGGCTTTGGGCGGCATGAAGGCTGAGAAAATATCCTCGGACGATTTCACGGCCTCGACCAGATAAGCGGCGCTTCGCCATTTGATAAAGCTGCTGCTTTTCCCGGAATGCTTCAGTTCGCCGTAGATTTTGGAGTCAAACGTCTTAAGAAACCGGTCGAAGGCCTCCCGGGGCACCGGCTGATAATAATTTTTCTCCATCGTCGCGTAAACCTCTTCAAAGAACGAAAGATACTCCTGATAATCTTTGTTGGCGCGGAACGCGGGATTCGTCATAAAATTGCTTTTGGAATCAGCAGCGGGATGAGGTTGGGCATTCGCCTGTGGAGCAGAGACAATCATGATACCCCCAAAAAGCAAAACCCAAATCCATACCATCATGTTGTCCTTTATTTCGACGCCGATATTCTACGTTGCAGGGCGGGAACATGGATTCACGAAAGAGGGCCCTTATGAAAAATCCCATCGCCGGGAATTTCGACAATGGGATTTTAAAATGCTGTCTGATTAATTTTGCGTGTCGCGTTTGATGTCGTCGATTTCATTACGGCTGATAATTCCATCGCTGTTCTTGTCGTAAATCTTGACGGCGGCGGCGTTGACCGTATAGGAGCCTTTCGCCTCGACATTATCCACGACATCGCGCAGCAAAATTTTCATTTCTGCGGTCTGTAATTTTCCATCGCGATTGGTATCATATCGCTGCTCGACTTTGCTGGCGGCAACCGGAGGGATTGTTTTCCAACTGGGCATGGCAGCGGCGGCTTTGGGTGCTGGAGCAGGTTTCCCTGTTCCGGTATTTGCGGCGGCCCCGCCGGCGTTTCGGTTGCGGCGTTCATGATTGATCAATCCCGCCTGCGCCAGGGAAACGGCAAAAACGCTGGCCAGAACAAGGAAAAGACTCACCTGCAATAATCGATTCATGCTCCCCCTCCTTTTCAACACTATCTATTGGAATTTAAAAATGAAATTCTTTTGAAAAACGTTTTCATTATACAAGTCTGTCCACCTCTGTCAATGACAAAATCCTGGATTTTTCGCCACCCGCAGCCCTTCGCGGCGGCTCAGCTGATCAAGAATTTCCCTTTCGGCAGAATCAGGCGTCCGCGCAACGTCTGCTTCGGAGATTGCGAAATGCCTGCAAAAGGCCTGACGCAGCGACGCGGCCGAGACCGGCGCATTGGCGACAAAATCCCCGTGGGCCCGGCTCCGCCGGTATTCCGGGATATCCTGAGGCATCTTCAGGCATCGTGCGATGAGCGATAAGTCAAAGTCATACAGGATCGTCCCGTGATGAAGAATAAACGTGCGGCCGCGGCGCTGGGCGTTACCGGAAATTTTTTTCTCTCCGTCGACAAGAACGAGATCGGACGTGGGACGAAAATCGGCGTGGACCCGAAGGCTCTTTAAGATTTCGATAATGCCGGCGAGGATGATGCGGTAAGACGCCCTCAGATCGTCGAGCTTTGGGTTTGACGCTTTGGAGACAATCAACGAATAATTGAGGCACCCCGGCCCCTGGACGACGGTGCCCCCGCCGGAGGAACGGCGCAGGACCGGGATGCCCCGCGCCTGCACGACGTCCTCATGAATATCGTCCTGAGCCTTGCCGGTCCGTCCAAGAACGATAAAGGGAGACGGGGATTCCCACAGCCGCAGGGTTTCCGCGATCCGCCCCTCTTCGGCCAACGCGAACAAAACTTCGTCGTACAGGATGTTGTCTTCGGGAGACGAAAAAGAAATATCCTTCAAACGCATGCGTTCCATCCCTACGTCCGCGACACAGCGGCTGACAGCGGGGACTCCGGCTTGGGACGCAGGAAATAATTGGTATTGAGTTCGCGCGCGGCCTTGACCTCGTCGGGGCGGCTGACCGGCATGGTCTTCGGGAAGGCATGGAAGGCTTCGGGATCCCGCAGACTCAATTCAGCGCCCCGGATCATCGCGGCGATGAATTCGTCTAAGGTTTGTTTGGATTCGTTTTCCGTGGGCTCGATCATAATGGATTCCTTGACCGTCAAGGGAAAATAGACCGTCGGAGGATGGATGCCCTGATCGATCAAAAATTTGGCGATGTCAATGGCATGAACGCCTCGATCCGCCTGACGTCCTGCGGACAAAACGACCTCGTGCATGCAAATCCGGTCGTAAGGCAGATGAAAATGATCTCTCAATCTCGCCATCACATAATTGGCGTTGAGGACCGCGTGATCGCTGGCCTCGGCAAGCCCCTCCCTCCCCAGCAGCAGGATGTACGCATACGCCCGCAGAATCAGGGCGAAATTTCCATAAAACGACGCGATGTATCCGACGGAATCCGGATAATCGTAATCAAGCGCGTACGTCCCGTCGCTGCGTTTCACGACCCGGGAGACGGGAAGATATTTTGCCAGTTTTTCCTTAACCCCGACGGGACCGGAACCGGGGCCGCCCCCGCCGTGAGGCGTTGAAAACGTCTTGTGCAGATTGATGTGCATCACATCAAAGCCGATATCGCCCGGACGGCAGCGACCGAGGATCGCGTTGAGGTTGGCCCCGTCGTAATACATCAGGCCGTCGACCTCATGGACGAGGCGCGAAATCTTATCGATGTCCGAATCAAAAATCCCCAGCGTATTGGGATTGGTGAGCATGAGCCCGGCCACCTCGTCGTTCAATTTTTCTTTGAGCCTGACAAGGTCCATGACGCCTTTGTCATTCGAAGGGATCGAAATGGTTTCGTAACCGGCGATCGCGGCGGTCGCCGGGTTCGTCCCGTGAGAGGAGTCCGGAACGATGATATACTTTTTCTTGTTGCCCCTGGCCTTGTGGTAGGCGGCCATCATCATGACGCCGGTCAATTCCCCATGGGCGCCGGCGAGAGGCTGCATCGTAAAATGATCCATGCCCGTCGTCGCGCACAGAAGCTGCTCCATATCATAAAGGACCTTCAACGCGCCCTGGACCAGGTGTTCGCCATGAGGGAGCTGCGGCAAAAGGGGATGCAGGTCCGACATGCCGGACAACCCCGCGACCTTCTCCGTGAATTTGGGATTGTATTTCATCGTGCAGGACCCCAGGGGATAAAAATTGGTGTCGATACAAAAATTCCGTTGCGAAAGCTGCGTGAAATGGCGTACCATATCCAGTTCGCTCACCTCGGGCAAAGGCGCGGGATCGCGGCGGCGATACTGCGCCGGGATTTCGGGTTTCACGGCGACGTCGGACTCGGGAAGCTCGAAGCTCCGGCGGCCGGGCACGCTTTTTTCGAAAATCAATTTCATGTTAAAACCTCGCGCAGGCAGTCGACAAAGCGCAGAATTTCTTCTCTTGTCCGTTTTTCGGTCACCGCGATGATCAGATAATTTTCCATCCCCGGATAATATCGCCCGGGAGGGAACCCCGCAGCGAACCCTCTGGGGATCATCGCTTCAGCGACCTTCGCGGCGTCCTTCGGAAGGCACACGGTGAATTCATTGAACGTCGGAGAACTGCGTTTCACCTGAACGCCCGGGATTTTTCCCAGCTCCTGACGGGCAAATTCCGCTTTTTCCAGATTAAGCTGGGCAAGTCTCCGCAATCCTTCTTTTCCTAAAAGGGTCATAAACATCAAAGACTGCACGGCGCAGAGAGAAACGTTGGTGCAAATGTTGGACGTCGCTTTTTCCCGGCGGATGTGCTGTTCCCTGGCCTGCAGGGTGTTGACGAAACACCGCCGGCCCTCCCGATCCACCGTCTCGGCGACGATACGGCCCGGCATTTTACGGATGAACTCTTTGCGGGTGGCCATGAACCCCAGATAAGGTCCGCCGAAATTCAGGGACAATCCCAGGCTCTGCCCTTCGCCGGTCACGATGTCCGCCCCCATCTCTCCCGGCGTCTTCAAAAGGGCCAGCGAAACGGGATAAACGCTTTCGATGACCAGACTCCCCTTTTCATGGGCCTGGGCGACGATATCGCTGTGGTCGTCGATCGCGCCGAAAAAATTCGGATTCTGCAAAATGACCGCCGCTGTTTTATCATCCAGATAACGGGCGATTTGGGCGCGATCGCTTTGGCCGTGAACAACGGGGGTTTCGACGAATTCGATATCGAGATTATCGGTGTAGGTGCGCAAAATCTTGCGGTAGATCGGGCTCACCCCGCCGTCCATGATGACGCGGTTGCGGCCGGTGATCCGCAGCGCCATCATCGCGGCTTCATAAACGGCCGTGCCTCCGTCGTAAAGCGAGGCGTTGGCAACCTCCATCCCGGTCAAGGCGCAGATGGAACTCTGATATTCATACAGGGCCTGCAGGGTGCCCTGCGAACATTCGGGCTGATACGGCGTATAAGCGGTATAAAATTCGGCGCGGGAAATCAGGGCGCTGACGGCCGCGGGCACATAATGATCGTAGTACCCGCCGCCGAGGAACAAGATGAGGTCGGACCGGTTCCGGGCGGCGAGGCGGCAGATGTCCCCGACAACTTCGGATTCGGACTTTCCCCGAGGGAGGTCGAATGACCGCGGCCGGTGCTCGGGCCTGATGTCGGCAAAAAGGTCGTCGATTGCGGCAACACCGATGGTTGACAGCATCTTCCGGACTTCCTCGGGCGTATTGGCGATATAAGGATTCACGGACGGGAATTACTCCAGACTCTCGAGAAAACGCTCGTATTCCGCGGCGGTCATGAGGTTGGACTTTTCTTCAGGCGCGGTGATTTCGATCTGGACCAGCCATCCTTTTTCGTAGCAGCTTTTGTTGATCAGTTCGGGGTTTGACTCCAGATCGCTGTTGACCTCAATGATTCTTCCCGACATCGGACAAAAAATATCGCTGGCCGCCTTGACCGATTCGACCGAGGCGAATTGTTCAAACTGCTCCACCTCAGCGTCGACATCGGGCAGTTCGACATACGTGATGTCGCCGAGCGCGGATTGGGCGTAGTCGGTGATCCCGATGGTGGCGATGGAATCCTCAATCCTGATCCATTCATGTTCTTTGGTGTAAAAATAATCTTCCATGACTTCCATGGCGATACTCCTTTTTAATTCCGGAAAGTTCCTTTTTTATAAAACGGCCGGCTCGTGACCTCGGCGGGAATTTTATTTTCATCCTCGCCAAAACAGATTGCCCGGCCCTTATCTTCATGACCGCCGGCCACAAATCCCAAACCGATCCCCCGCTCCAGGGCCGGCGAAAAAGTCCCGCTGGTGACGGCGCCAATCTGTGAACCTTGCGGCGAATAAATCTTGTGCCCGGCCCGGGGAGAGCGGCGGGTTTGCGAAATGAACGCGATGCTCTTTCGTTTGATCCCCAGTTGCTGCTGCGCCAGCAGGGCTTTTTTGCCGGCAAAATCCTTTTCCCAGTCGATAAAACGGTTCAGGCCGGCCTCAAGCGGCGAGATATCCTCCTCCAATTCGTGACCGTAAAGACTGTATCCCATCTCAATCCTTAAAACGTCCCGCGCCCCCACCCCCGCCGCCTGGGCCCCCGATTTTAAAA
>CAYHZK010000056.1:11919-12454 GCA_964361085.1 uncultured Planctomycetales bacterium | reverse complement strand
TTTTAAAGGTTTCAATTCATAAATGGCGCGGGCGATGGCGTTGAGCATGGCGCGGTATTGATCGGCCCGTTCCTGGTTGCCCAGAAGTTTTGCGGCTTCCTGCCAGGCGTCTTCGCCCTTATGACGGGACACATCGACACCAAGCTGCTGAAGATACGCGGTTTCAACAATCCCGGCTTTCTTAAAGAACACGCCGATTGACGTTGTATCCACCATGACGCCGTCGATACGTTCTTCATCGACGATTTCGCCGAGTAATTTTTCAATAACCGTTTCGCTCAATACTTCTTTTCGCAACGCGGCGTCGGAGACAAAGTCCTCAAAGGTGATCTCTTTTCGCGGCCCCCCAACAGCGATCGCCCTGAGGAAAACCTCAAACCCGCGCTTGACGACGGCTTCCTGTTTGCCCAGCCCTTTGGTTTGCTCGGCCATCGTGGTCCCCGGACGGGACGGCAGAGAAGAACCCTCTTCGATCAGATTGGCGCGGGCCGCCAGATTCTTCACAACAGCCTGGGAGGCATTGAAAATCTTGCCC
>CAYHZK010000056.1:0-11909 GCA_964361085.1 uncultured Planctomycetales bacterium | reverse complement strand
CACGATGTCACGGACATGCCCGCTAATCAAAACAATATCGGCGTCCTGAACATTTCTCCAAACCTCACCCGGGGTCTCCAGCATCTCGGCGGTGATCTTAAAGATTTTCACCGGCCGGCCAACCCCCATGGCCCGTGAGCCAAAGACCTTCTCTCCCGCTTGCGGGCTGTTGAGATACAGGAACGCCTGTTCCATCAAGGTATCGTTAGAATAAGTGACAGCGACACGGCGGCCATGACGCAGTTGGTAAACGCTGTAGGCCAAAGCGCCCGACGTGGACTTGGCAGACCCTTGACCGCCTTCAGCGCCGACAAACCGCTGACCCGAGGTGAGCGCGGCGGCAAAATTGAGACGGCGTTCGGCGCGCGCCGGTTCCATCATGTCATGAGGATTGATGCCGCCGTGCAATTGTTCGGCGATGAACTGTTCAATGGCGAGATACTCGTCGTAATCGGAGGCGAACGAAGGACGCGCCGCCTGCGGGATCGAGAGACCGGCGCCGGCATCAGCAGCGGCCTCGCGGAAAATCCGGTTAGACCCGGCAGCCGGCGGGGCCTGGGCGTCCGGACTTAAGGCCGCGACCAATTCCTTCCGGGCGGTCTGCCGTTTCCAAAGCCGGTATCCCAAAATGCTCAAAGTCAGGAAGCCAAGCCCCAGGGCCCAGCCGGCGGTTAACGACACAACGGCCGTCCCGGCGATCGTTCCCAGCAGCGCCGTCGACGCCTCGCCTTTTTGCCCCGGAAGTTTTATCGTCTTGAAGATCACATGATCTTTAGCGTCCCCATTGCCGCCGTTGTTATTTCCATTGCCGTTGATACCGTTGCGGTGTTCGAGGAAATCATACAGAAGATCGAGCTTCTCCCGGCGCTGTTCGGCCGCATCTTTGATCCTCCGGCCGATCCGCATAAGGGCATCCCCGTAGGAAGAATCCGATTTGGCGTTCGCAGCGCCGCTTAAGATTTCCTTCCCTTTCAAAATATCCTTGAGCTCGGCGGTGCGCAGGAAAACGGCGTTGTAAAGCAACACCATCTGCACCCGCAGGCTGAGATTCAGGAATCCCCGATAGACGACGATCGTCCCATCGTCGGAAACCTTGATCCACAGCTGACGGCTTCCTTCCGCATCCAGTGTTTCTCCGGAATCCGAATTGTCTCGCAGGACAATCTTCAAGGACGACGGGATCTCGGCGACGGACAGCGCGGGGACGGCGCGGCTCATTTTGGGCAACAATCGCAGCAATTTATTCAAGAGCGCAACGACCTTTTGCGCGGCGGCATCGTCCGGCGCGGCCGTCGTGACATAACGGCCATTCACAAATTGCGCATCAAACGGATGGCGCAGCAACGCCTTGATCGGCCTGGAATCCAGAGGATAGCCGGCCTGGCCTTTATCCCGAAGGGATTTCTGCCATTCGGTCAGGGCCCGACGGTATTGACTGGTATAAATGACATTGTGTCCGCCGTTTTCAAAAACTCTCACTTCGGTGCCGAGCAGTTCCGCCAGATCTTCATTGGTCCAGAGCGGTGTCGTCGGATCATCGCGACTGACCATGATTGTAACCTGCGCATGTTTGAGATTCGTAATGATATTCTCTTTCTGCTCTTCGCTCAGCCGGGCGTACTTGAACAACCATACCGCTTCATGGCGCTGTCTTATGAAATCGCGTTCGAGGGCCGTGAATCTCACGGCTCTGTGATAGTTATCCGATGAAAGTCCGCCGGCCTTAAAAATTTTCCTCATCGCGCGGGTCCGGAGGATCAAGTTCAAAACCCTGACGGGCGGAACCGCAAACTGGATCGAAAAACTGCTCATCGCGATCCGGTAAAGATAATGTTTCCATGGCCCTTCGGAAAGGACCCTCTCATAAGGCACGCTGGCCAAATTCATGCTTCGGATCTTATCTCTATTCTGAGCCCATTCCTTCGGGAACCCATGCGATTGCAAGTGCCGTTCCAGGGATTCGGGCGCGCGGATAAAGAGATCCAGGGCCGACCTGGCGCCAAGAGAATGCCCGACGATATCAACCGCCTGTCCGGTTGTCCGCTCATAGTACCCGATGAGCCACAGCAGGAAGAATTCCGATCGCCCGATGGGATCCTTTTCGTGTCTCATCTGTTTGAGATGGGCGATATCCTCATCGCTCAAGGCATCGGCCCCCAATGTCCGGGTCTCGATGAGCTTTCTTAACGTTGCGCCGGAACGCCAGTGCTGCGGGATCACCAGAAGACGGCCGGGGAACCGCAGCTTCAGGGATTCGATGTCAAAACTCGCGTTATCTTCAAGGCCGTGCAGGAAAATCATGGCCGGCCCCTGCCCCCGGACAACATCGAAGGAATAAGGCTTTTCGATTTCGGCATCCTCGTAGACGCGTTCCCTGCGATGGCTGAAGGCCTCGATGGCCGGGCCTTTCTGTTTGACGAAGGCGTGAATCAGAATGAAAAGGACAAAGGCCAGCGCAAGGGGCAGAGCGATGCTGAGAGCGCCGCTGTGGAGTGTGGTGATCAAAATAAACAAGACGATGCTCAGCGTGTTATTGGCGGTCTCAATCAGCGCGGGCACGATCTGGCTCTCGCCATTCCTGCCGTTATGGCCATTCTCCCCGCGGGCGCCATTGGCATTCAGAGAAATGGAACCGACGACCAGGGCGACAAAAAGCCCGACGACGAACGCGATCCCGGCGCCGACGAGCGGCCATAATATAAAAGTCATCGACATCGGCACCATGCGGTTGACAAATTCGTGGCGGACGATCCGCGGCAGCCGTTGCGCCGACGCCATCAGGGCCTTCGAGACGCTGACGACATACCGCAGCCCTTTATACCGGCTCTGCTCGATCACCTTTGTCAACGGCTTGCCGCTGCCGCCGCTGATGATAATCTGGGCGATCTTAGCCACAAGCCCCAGGAGCACAAAGGTCAGGACCACGACCGTCATGGGCCCCGCAAAAATGATATTGCGCAAAAGCCCTGTTCTTCTGAAAAACGGCCGCGCATGACCAGAGGCATCCCGGGCATCAGGACTTTCTGCCTGTTGCTCGCGGCGGTCAGCCAGGAATTGGCGGAAGGCCTTGAAGGCGGCGGCGTTCTTTTGCCCGAATTCCAAAGACGCATCAAAATCCTTGCTCTCGTGCATCCAGCGTGTTTCATGGAAGAAGCGCAGCGACTTGATTTCGATGGAACCGGGAAGACCGCGCTCCCGCAGCAATCCGGCGACGCTTTCATAACGCGACGAGAACGCCCGCAGTTGCTGCGCCATCTCTTCCGTGGGAACAACATTCTCCAGCACGCGGCCCAAGGTCACGTGGATGATCGGTTTGGGTCTTTGAGAATATCCTTTAATCCTCCGGGCGAACCGGCCGGCCAGTGTTTTGCGAAGCGAATAAAGTCCTGGTTCATAGTCAAAGACAAAAATCAACCCCCCGTCCTCACTGGCGCGCACACCGACGGGGACAAGACGCAGCGGGCCCGTCGTCTTCATGACCGCGCGCAGATCTTCAAAGGCCGTCAGAAGTTCTTTTTCGGTCAAACGGCGGCTGTCGCTGCCTAAAATCCCGGCCCCCGCCTGCGAACGATCCTGGAGTGTCGTGACGGTCAGATGATACACCTCGGGATTGTTACGATATCGCTCCTGATCCCGGCCCACGATATTCAGCCATTCCTGAAAAATGCCGGAAAGGAATTGCCGGAACTCCGGCGAGAAATCTTCAACGGCAATGCTGAAGATATCCGTTTCAACCGGACGGCCTTCGGAGAAGAGCAGGCGCATTTTTTCAATCTGCTCTTCTTTAAAGAGCGGCCAATCGCTCATGGCACGCCTTAAATTCTGCGCCAGATTCTCATAGAGCCGCTGCAGCGATCCTCGCGTGACATCGACGGCCGGCGGAGCCTGCGGTTTGGTCTTCCGCGCCGCCGCGCGGATGCGATGGAGAAGATACCCTGCCCCGGCGGCCAGGACCAGGCCGACGGCCGCGATGATCCCCGCCCAAATCCCGTCAAACCATGCTGCGCCCTGAGGCAGGACGGCCGTTGCCGCCATCAGGTCGGGAGAATGAGCGGCCAGCAGAGCGCCGACGCCGAGGCCGGTGAGGGCGAGCCCAAGCGTTCCCTTGCTGCCTGACGATGAACCGGCATCTCTGCCCGGCGTCTTGACCCTTAAGCCGGACAAAAATTCCCGCACGTCGGAGTTGATCTTGGCCAGCAGCCGCAGGTCGAGAACGAGATGTTTCTTGCCCCTGGCGAGTGTTGTCACCGCACGCCCCTGCCCGTCGAACACCTGCCACTCGTCCGCCGAGGATTGACGAATCTCATAATAGTCCCGGCCGATCCACAACAGGCCCTTCTCCTTCCATGGATTAACGCGATCTCCGGCGGCGACGTAGGTGATGAATAATCCTTTTTCGCCGGAAAGGTCGGGCGCCAAAAGCGAGTGTCGCATCGACCGGCTTTGCGCGAATCGGGCCCCCGCGCGGAACTCGATGTCCTCCGACCTTGCAAAACGATGTTTGGACCAGACCAGCTTCCGGCTGAGATCCTGCCGGGTTCGTTCCAGGGCCGCGCGGATTTTATGATCTTCTGTTGCGACCTCCTGCGGATAGATCATGCCGCGCAGGGCCGCGGGATTGTGGCCGGTGAAACCGACGGCCGATTCCAGCATTTTACGGCCCGGATCGCGCAGCGGCCTCAATTCCACGCCGGCGGTGAAGACATCCTCGTGGATATTCAACCGCGGATAATCACGCTTGATCTCCTGAAGTTCTGCGGCGTCAACCTGTGCTAAAACAATGCCGGAGAAAATTTCATCGAACCGGCGGCCGGTGATCTGCTCGATGAAACGCAGCAAGTCTTGCCGCCCGTACCCGGCGCTTTCATTGTCGGCCGCAGGGTTCATCATGAGGACAATCGGCGCATCGTTGCTCTGCCGGCGCAGCGCCAGCGCCTCAACGAGTCCTTTGACTTTCAAATGCGCCAGGACGCTGGTGACGGTCGAGCCGGGACCAAAGACAATCGCCTTTGTTTTGGGCGAAAGGATTTCGTCGATGAGACGGCTGTTGGGTTCCAGTGTCGCGGCGTGATCCGGCGCGTAGAGCGGACGCGCCTCTCGACGGCCGGCGGCAACGACCATCTCGTCGCCCGACTTTTGGGCGACGCCGAAATCGATGATCCTGGAATCATTCACGGTCTCCGTGATCCGGGCCTGGGTCGCCACAAAACGGCCGCGGACAGAAACGGTGTGATCCCCGACGGCCAGCGGGGCGTAACGGTAAACGCCCGATTCCGCCGTGGCATGGCGCAAAAGTCCTGTCCCGTCGGTTGCGACGGGATATTGCTGATCTTCAAATTCAAGATACGTTTGCTCGATGTCTCGAGGCTCATGGATGGTGACGGCGGGATTCCCGCCGATCGTGAAGGTCACGCCGTCGTTATGAACGCCGACACCCACCGCAACCTGATCCCGGCCGACAAAGACACGCTTAAGGCCCTCGGCCTCTTCAATTTTGTAGGCGACATTCAATTCATGGTCGAGAACAACAGCCGCAACGCCCCGCGGCGTTGTGATACGCTGAATCCCGACGACATGTTTGCGTCCCTCGCTGTCCTCAAGAACAACCACGTGATCCTGATAGACGGCGTACAGGGTCGCCGGATAAAGATGGGACAAGAAAACCCGGGCCTGTCTGATGCCGGCGAGGCGAGCCAGCAGATCCAACGCCCGCTCAAACACCCTCATCTCGTCCTCGTTCTGAATCGTCGGCTGCCGCGACCCGGCGGAATATTTCGGATGCCTGACGTCGATCAATCCCAGGTAATCCGCAGCGCCCAAAATGAGGAGATTGCGGATGCTCATCCCGTCCAGCGGCAGGATGCCCTGATTGAAATAGGGCTCGATGATATCCGCCAGATTGAGGATGCCCGCCGCGAAATTGACAACATCTTCGCTGAGGCCATGGGTCTTTTTTGTATATCCGATCCCCTCATTCCGGACAGCGGCAGAGAGGATCGTCCGCCTTAAAAGACGGATCAGCAATTCCTTGAAATGGTCGAGATAAACGACACCGCCGTCTTCGTCGTAAAAGATGATCCTGCCTTCTTCAAACGGCCGGCCTTCGGCGTCAACAGCCGGGATTTCACCCTTCCTCAAAAGCCCGGCGGAGGCGAGCTTGATCCGGCCCTGATCGTCGAGCAGTTTGTACAATTTATCCTCCGACGCAAACCCTTTGAAGAGGGCGCCGGCCAGATCGCCTGGCGACGGCATCCATCCAAAGCCGTGCTCCCTTAACCCCAGGATCTGGCGGCCGGTGGCCTGGCCGTCGTCGAGAGAATGGAGAATCGCATGAATGTCGATCTGGTCTTGTCGTCCCAGGGCCTGTAAGGCCTGCAGGACAGGAACAATGCCGCTCCCGCCGCCGAAGACCAGAACGCGGTCCGCCGCCGGCCTTTCCTCAAGTCCCCGGCCTTTTCGCGCCTTGTTCCGGTCGGCGGGATGGAACAGCCCGCGTTCAAACGGCCGGGCAGCCGCGGCCCTGCGGAGGACATGGGCAACACTGGCATTGTCCTGCGCCTGCCGGAAGAGGAGTTCGAGGCGGGCCAGTTGCGGACGATGACCGAACGCCCGTTGAGTCTCCGCAACGGCAATCTCATGAGCGTTATCAACCCCGGCATACGCCGATTCGACGGCCTCATGGAAGGCGATGATGGTGAGGAACTGCTTTAATTCTGTTTTACCGGCGGATTTCTTTCGCAGGAATTTGGCGAACTCTTTCGACGAGAAATAAATATCGAGGAACGGCTGACCGTTCTCTGCGGTCTTAACACCCGCGACAAAGACCTTCGGCGGACCGCGCAGCGTCTGAGACGTCAGAGCGAAGAACCGGACGCGCTGCCCTCTCACCCGCGGCGCCAGACGGGTGAACGGCTTGATGCCCTCCGCATGACCTTTTTCAATCACGAATTTGATCAGGTCAACGGCATGAGGGGCCAGATTGCCCATGTACCCTTTATGATTACGGCCGTTTTTGGAATGCTCTCTGGCAAACCCGGCCGCGGCGGCTTTGAGGGTCTTCTCGATCTTTTCTTTGGTGATGTTCGACGGAAGCTGACTGAAGGTCAAGGTGATCCGGGCTTCTCCTCTTTTACGGATCTCGCTCTGAGCCGTTGTGATGTTGATCTGCGGATGCAGTTCCCATAAACTGCGGAACAGTTGATAAAATTTACCGCGCTGGTCCGGAACATCCACGGAGATCTTCACGCCCCCAAAGCTCACCAGGGACAGCAATCCTTGCAGCCAGTCTAATTTCACCTTCAGGTCGGGGATCATCGCGATCATGGGCAGCAATTTCTTTTCAATCGTGTCTTTGTCCTGGATACCCTCGACGATCAATTCAACACGATACGCCTCTCCCTGCGTCTGCGCCGTTACGATGCTACGGATATTGCCGTATTCCTTGACGACCCTGGTGATGGCCATCAGAAGGCCGGGACGATCATAACTGCCCTCTACGACCAGGGTGTCTCCCTGCGGACCGATCACCCATGTCGCTTTCAGACCCGTTTGCCGCATCCTCTCCTTTAACATCGGGATTGTGATCTGCCCGCGGCCAACCGCCTCTTTGAGCTCTTCAGCGGTGTTGAAACGGAACTTCACGAATGTCCCGAGCAGGGCTTCCTGTTTGACCTGGCCTTCCAGCGCGTTAAGATCGACCTTCAGCGCGTTGCTGAGAATTTTTTCTCCCGCCCTGACGGACGCTCGACGGATATCGTCCAGAGTAATCAGCCCCGTCCCCAGCGCCAGATAAAATTCCCGCAGGTCATCCGTCGCTTTCAATCCAAAGGCGACGATCAAACGATCGGACACAAAGGCCTTCAACTGCTGTCTGGTGATCTTGAGTTCTTTGGCAATGGCATCAAACTGCTCCGCGCCCGCCGAGGCGAGCTGGCCGGCGGCGGCGGGGTTGACGATGTTCAACAGCCATTCTTTGATTTTCAACTGGGCCCGCAGTGTGGCGGCCGCCCGGGCCATCTCGGCGGGGTTAACGCCTTTCAGCCCTTCCTTCGGGAAATAGATGATCTGGCCCGGCTTGAGCGGTTCGGTCTCGCTCAATTTCCGCTTCTTCGCCGGATCGGCGGCAAGTTTTGTTCCGAGGAGATGAATCCCGGTTTCCGCGGCCCAGGGAAGATTCGGCGTCAGACGATCGAGCCTCCAATACGCCGCGACATCGGGAACGGCCGTCGTCCTCACGATCTGGCCGCGATGGACCTCGCGGGGGAGAATCACCGGCATGGCCTCCGTCGATATCGAACCGTTTTCGCCCTTGCCTTCATACACGGCCAGGACCGCGATCTTAGCGCTGAACAACGCCTCCGCGGTTCTGAAATCGGCGGCAAAGTTGCCGGAAGGTTTGAAATGCGGAACTTCATCAAATCTCTGCTGCTTCAGGGCCGGTATCTTGCGGGCCGCAAATTCCCAATAAGCGGTCTCCTGCGCCGTCAGGTAACGGTCATAGTTCTTCTGATCCATGACGATGATATCGAACGGCCGGCCCTGTTTATCCTGCATGTGGAATTGATATCCCTCGTAACCATAACGGCCCTGAAAATCAAAATACTCGGAACCGGGTTTATCGACGGGCTTAAGATACGGCGGATTCCGGGTGCCGGTGACTTCGCCCAGCCGTGAAATCACCTGTTCCAGCTCGGATTCATCCCTGGCCACGACCATCATGCCGAAGAGATCCGCGACATCCTCCACGGTACGTTCTTTGCGCATCAATTGATTCATGAATGAGGCAATATCCTTGACGCGGGAACGGTAATACAGCTCCGTCAGGCCATGCTGACTCAGATAACCCGTCAGGGCGCTCAACATTTCCTTGCGGTACACCTCCATCCCGACGCGGGACATGCCGCCGGTCAGGGTTTCGATTTGCTGTTCCACGGTATAATACCGGCCCGGATCGCTGACCCGCAGGGCCGCGTTTCTCAGATCCCCGGCGATGTCCCAGAGGCCGAAATAGTTGGCCAGGGTCGTGTAAAGATGCGTCAATTCGACCGCGACATATATCCTTTCCTCCGCAGGCCTGTCTTGCATGGCCTGAACGGCCGCGATCTTGTTTGCGAAGGAGAAGAGAAGTATGTCGGGATTGTTGTTCACCGACTGCAGCGTCAGCATCATCCAGCGGCCCAGATCGCGGGACCGCAAGACGCGGCCTGTGGAATCATAGGCAGGGTGATACCGCAGAGTCCTGACCGCGCGCACCTGCCGGACAAGATCTCTGCCGATCTGCCGGTAAATTTCTTTAACCTTCAAACTCTTCTCAGCCGGTTTGTCATCGAAAGAAGCCAGCCACACCGCGGCCATCGTCGCGGGACCCGCGCCGTACTCACGCAGCCGCCTCGTCACCTGCTCAGCCCAACGAAATTCCTCCGGTGAGGCGGACTGCCGCGCCACGTCCATCGCGCTTTCCTCCAGAGGAGAAACAGCAACCCGGCTGCGGGCGGCCCGATATTCCTCTTCAATCACGCGGCGGGCCTCGGCCAAAACCTCTTGTTCCATCTGCCGGAAGCTCAACTCAAAGTCCTCATCCATCCGGATCCCGGCGGAAGGATTGGTGACAACCTCCCAGACCAAATCAATGAGCTCCGGATGCCGGTGCAAAAAGTCGAGGGTTTTGCGCCGGGCCTCTGCCTCCAGCGCGCCGGCGAGATGGAAGGCTTCATGCCCTTCAATATTCACCGCGGAAAGGAATTTCAATAACGTTTCGGAAAGATGCTGTTCTTGCGGATTGAGATTTTCTTTAAGAGCCGCGATCTTTTGGATCGTAAAGAGATGAATGATCAATTTCCTGCCGACAACGGCGGCAAGTTTATTCTCCGCTGCGGTCCAGTCGGTCGTGATTTCGACGGATTCAGGCCGGGATTCCGGCGGGGCCTGGCTGCGGTAAACCCGGGCGATGATATCCGAAACAACCTCAAATTCGCCTGTCCGCAGCGCCAGCCCTTTGTTGCGATAAATTCGTAAAGAGCCGGTTTCTTCCAAGCGATATACCGCGGAACCACTGCGTTTCTCCCGGCTGTCGAACGCCGCCCTGGCCTGCGCCGCCGGTCCAAACGGCGACGGGTGGGCTGATGTTTTGTCAGACATGCGACGAAAATCCTGCGGGGTCATCACGTGGAGCCGGATATCCTTGCCCTCGTCGTTGGCCCAGGCCATCACGTGATTCATCGCGGGATTGTCGGTTTCCTTTTGTTCAAACAGCGCCGCTGTCAAACGCCACGACTGCGTGGGTGTCAAGGTCACATCCCAGATCATCCTGTTCGCTTCCCATCGGAACGCCGTCACATGCTGCTCAAGTCCCTCCGGAAGGAACCGCCATTCTCCGTTCTTCGCCGGCCGTGTCGTCGTATAAACAACCGGCATCACAATCTCGCTCAAATTCCTGTCAAACGGCGCCGCGACCCTGATTGTAACCGGCTCATTCAACACCACCGCGTATTCCTTCTCGCCGATTTCTTTACCGCCGGGGACTTCAATCCTCATATTACGGTTGATCTGCTTTCTGACATCCTCTTTCACGCCGGGAGACATCTGCGCCGTCAAAAGCCAGCGGGCCTTTTCTTCCCACATCCCCGAACTCACGACCACCTCAACGAGAGCGTCTTCAAGGCCCTTGCGTTCAATGTCGGCGGTAAACACCGCGCCATACCCTTCGCGTCCGGCAAAGGTCATCGCCTTGACCACACCCTCGGATGTCTTGATCCACGCCACGGCCTGCCGCAGCCCGTGCAGATCAACAACGGCGCGGATTCGGACTTTCGCATCCTTCGGCGTATGATAGACGGTCCCGCCGTCATGCCCTTGCTGGACCACAACGCCAAATTCGTCGCCCCGTTCCACCGCCACATCAACGCGCTTCAACTCCACTTCACGTTCCGGCCTGCCGTGTCCTGCCGTCTCTTCAAGCAGTTTCGCCGCCAACGCTGCGTTGCCCCGGACGTACGTCGCCTCGCGTCTCGCCTCTTCCTCGCCGACCGTCTGATCCCACTGCCGGGCGTACTCGGCGGCGGTCATCATCACATCCACCGACCTGAAATGCCTCAACCCGTCAAAAAGATGCCGCACCAGACTGCCGTTACCGTAGGTCTTGACAATCCAGTCATACACCTCGCCGTAGGATTCCGGATGAGAATCTTTCTGCACGGGGTTCGATCCCCGGCCGCTCAAACGATTCGCCATCGACTGGATCAACTGGATGAACCCATGGAGCGGCGCGTTCCCGCTGTGCATCCACGTGTGCGCCTCCGTCGACTCGGCCGCTCCCGACGCGATCACCGGCCTTAAATGCGTCTCCATATCAGAATCCTGGATCTGCAGCCACAAGGACGGCAACAGGGCAATCTGTTCGTCGATGGTGAACCGGTCTTTAAAGATCACCCTGGCCCTCGACTCTCCGCCGTTGATCTCTCTCGCAAATCGCAAAAATTCATTCGCCTTGAAACGGCTGCCGCCGGGCAGCTCTGTGCCTTCGTAATACTGGACATTCCCGAGGATCACGAACATCAGGCCCTTATGGACGGCCTGCCGGATATTTTCCTCTGTGTGCGCGCGGTTTAACCCGGCCTTTTCATCCACCCACCGCCCGCTGTACCCGCTCCACGGCAGGTGCGCCATGTCTTCCCAATATCGCGCCCAGTCTCCCTGATATTCCTCCGGCAGACGGATATTAAATTCCTCCGCGTGCGGCTTGATGTATTTCTCGATGTAGTTCCTCTGGCTGGCCACAACCAGGTCCTTAAACATCGCCCGCAGGTCCTCGTCGCTGTGTCCCGCCTCATCCACATAACCCCAGAACACTTCATACAAATACTTGTCGATCTTCCGCTGGATCGGCGCCCGTCCGAATTTGCCGGCCGCGT
>CAYHZK010000055.1:0-12695 GCA_964361085.1 uncultured Planctomycetales bacterium | reverse complement strand
GACATGATCATCATCAACCCCATCGGCGTTCTATCCCTCTCCAAGCGCGAGATCCTGCGGTTTGTCTCGGTGGCCTCGCAGACGGTTTTCCCGCCGCTGGTCACCTCGATGCTGTTTATGTACATCTTTGGTGTCGCGATGGGCAACCGGATGGATTTCAGCATGGGCAACCTCAGCTACTTAGGATTCCTCGTCCCCGGGCTGATGACCATGCACCTTATCTCAGGGTCCTACGAAAACACCAGCTCATCGCTTTTCATCGCCCGCTGGCACAACCATATCCAGGAAGTCCTGCTGTCGCCCTTGTCCTATTTTGAAATGGTCCTGGGACTCCTGGCCGGCGGGGTCGCCCGCGGGGTCATCGTCGCGGCAGGGATTTTCTTGGCATCCCGTATTTTCACGCCCCTGCCCGTGCACCACCCGTTTATCCTTTTATATTTCGTGCTGACCATCGCGGTCATTTTCTCCTGCGCCGGCATGTTAGGGGCGCTGTGGGCCGAAGATTTTGGAATGCTCAATGTCTGGAACATCTACCTCATCATCCCGCTCGTTCTCTTAGGCGGCGTTTTTCATCCCATCGATATTCTGCCGAAACCGGTGCAATGGCTGTCGCACTTCAACCCCATGTTTTATCTCGTGCAGGGGATACGGTACAGTGTGACGGACGTTGCCCAGACCCCGGTTGCGACCTGTGCCATTGTCTCGCTGACAATGGCCCTCCTCTTTTTCTACACCACGGTTTATCTCTTCAAAATCGGCTACAAGCTGCGGACTTAGATAAAAAATCACCGGGCTTCCTGGAATTCCATCGGCGTTAGGGCCGTCAGGCCCAGGGCGTGGATTTTTCCCTTCATGTGTTCCCCCAACGCCTGATACACCAGGCGGTGACGCGCGACCGGACTTTTTCCCGCGAAGTGTTCCGAAACCACCATCACGCGAAAATGCCCCCCGCCTGACATCCGGGCCTCGCGGTGTCCGGCGTGTTTGTCGCTGTCATCGGTCACGACGACCCTCTGCGCCGCCAGCTTGGCTTTGAGGATGGTTTCGATCTGAATTTTCAGGGGCGAATTTTTCATGAGGCTCGACAAGTCCGGCAATTTATTGCATAATGAAACCGCAAAAAAAGGCTGATAAAAATGAGCGCAAAAAATCAGGAAAGCATTGCCAGCGTCAGTCCGCACGTCATCGAACGGATCCGCGATAACCAGGAAGCTGTCCTCGCGTGGCTGACGAAACTCGAAGGCGACAACGAACTTCCTCTATATTCTTCGGTCGATATCCGCGACGCCGGGTTTAAGATCGCGGTTGTGGACACGAACATTTTCCCGGCGGGTTTCAACAACCTCTGCGAGCACGGGCTGGCTGACGCCGAAAAATTCCTGCGCGCCGCGATCAAAAAACGCGTCCCCGATTGCGAAGACATCCTCATCATCGCCGAGGAACACACCCGCAACACGTGGTACCTGGAAAACGTGCGGATCCTGCAACAGATTATCCAGAATGCCGGCTTCCATGTCAAGATCGCGACATTTTTAACCGTCCAACCGGATTTTTGTCAATCCGCCAATTATGTCGAACTGGAAACCGCCCTGGGTCATCCGGTCAGGATCTTTTGCCTTAAAAAGCTGCTCAGCAATCTTGAAAGCGGACGCGGGAACGCCGACCTCATCATCCTCAACAACGACCTCACGACCGGGATCCCCGACATTCTTAAAAATTCGAACATCCCCATCTATCCTTCGATGCAGGCGGGCTGGCATTCGCGCCTGAAGTCTTATCATTTTCGTCACACGCGGGAATTGATGGAGGAATTTTCCGGAATCGTCGGATTGGACCCCTGGCTCTTTTCGGCGTACTCCGCGATCGTGGACGCCGTCGACGTCAATGTCACGGAAGACCGGGCCAGGATGACGGAAGCGGCCGTTCTCCTCTTCAAACAGATTGAAGACAAATACCGGCAGCAAAACATCGCGGAAAAACCGTACATCATCGTCAAGGCCGACGCCGGCACGTACGGCATGGGGGTCATGGCGATCGAAAATCCAGAAGAAATCCTGCACCTCAACCGCAAGGAGAAAAACAAACTTTATCGGGGAAAAAGTTCCCAGGTCATCAGCCGCTACCTCCTGCAGGAAGGGATCCCCACCATTTACCACGTCGACAGTCAGGTCAGCGAGGCCTGCATTTATCAGATCGACAACAATTTTATCGGCGGATTTTACCGCTCGCACTCGCAAAAAGGAGACCGGGACAATCTGAACGCCCAGGGCATGGAATTCAAACGGATGTGCCCGCACCTGAAAAAGTACGGAGAATGCGGCGTCCACCGGGACATCTGCATTTTCGACATCTACCGCATTCTGGCGCGGATCGCGGGGGTTGCGGCTCACCGCGAGATCATCCAACTGGAGGCCCGGACGCCATGAACTTTGTTTTCCTCATGGATCCTTTAAGCACCGTCGTGATGGATAAAGACACGTCCTTTATTCTGATGCTGGGGTCCCAGCGCCGCGGGCATAACGTGTATTTTCTTCCCGCGGAAGGCCTCACACTTCTCGACGGCCAAGTCATTTTTCACGCCACACGGGTCACGGCCCAGCAAGTTGAAGACAAACCATTTCTCGTCGGAGAAGATATCCGCCTGCCGGCGGCGGAAGTCGACGCGGTCTTTATCCGCACCGATCCGCCGTTTGACGAAGAATATCTGCGCCACACCTGGCTCCTGGACCGCCTCCCGCCGCATGTCGCGGTCCTCAATTCCCCGTCCGGAATACGGACGGCTAACGAAAAATTATGGGCCACCCAATTTACGAACATCGTCCCGCGCACCCTTGTCAGCCGCAATCCCGACGAGCTTTTAAAATTTCTGCGGGAGGAAAGAGATGTCGTCGCAAAACCCACGGACGGCCACGGCGGCCACGGGGTTTTCCGCCTGCATCTGGGAGATTCCAACACGCACGTGATCTTTGAAACGCTCACGCGACAGTTTAAAAATGAGATCATCCTGCAGCCTTATATCCCGGAATCGGCTCAGGGCGACAAACGGATTTTGCTTCTTCATGGTGAGCCGCTGGGAGCCATCCTGCGGATCCACGCCAAGGACGATCATCGCAATAATATTTTTTCCGGAGGAAAGGCCGAGCCGGCTAAAATCACGGAGCAGGATCGGGCCATCATGGCCGTTCTAAAACCGCACCTGATCCGGCTGGGGCTCTCCTTTGTCGGGATCGATATCCTCGGGACATATCTCATTGAGGTGAATGTGACCTCCCCGACCTGCCTGCAGGAGATGAACCGGTTTTATCATCAGGCGCTCGAGGACGATGTCATCGCCTTTGCCGAAAATTTAGTTGCGCAACGGCGATCCGAAGCTACAATAAAATAAATTTCTATGAAGGAGATCCCATGCACGATCTGGTTTTCTATTACATGCCGACCTGCCCATTTTGCCTGAAGGTCCTGAACTACATGAAAAAAAACGATATCGACTTAAAACTCAAGGACACCATGGCCAGACCCGAATATCGCCGGGAACTGCTCAAAATCGGAGGGAAGACCCAGGTCCCCTGCCTGGTCATCGACGGCAAGGCCCTTTATGAGTCCGACGACATCATCCATTGGCTCAAAGAAAACTGGAAGAAAATCAAACAATCATGGAGCTCGGCCCCGCATAAAGGATAACGATGCTCTTGGACGAAATCAAAGCGAAGATCGAGGCGGTTGTGCCCCAGGCCGCAGTTTATATCTCGGACCCCATGAATGACGGCCAGCACCTGCAGGCCATCGTCGTCAGCCCGGCCTTCGAAGGAATGATGCTCGTCAAGCAGCATCAGATGGTGATGAACCCCTTAAAAGAAGCCATGGCGCAGTCGGTCCACGCCCTGGGATTAAAAACTTTCACACCGAAAAAATGGGAAGAAGTTAAAAGCGAATACGGGTTTTAAAGGAGGCTCACCATGGATAATGCGGTACGTCAGCGTATTGAAAATGATCTGAAGAATAATAAAATCATGCTTTATATGAAAGGAACCGCGGACGCGCCCTCATGCGGCTTTTCAGCCCGAGCGGTCGAGATCCTCAAAAGTTATAACGTCCCTTTCACAACCTTCGATATTTTCACCGATGAAGCGATCCGCCAGGGCCTGAAGGAATATTCCGACTGGCCCACCTACCCGCAGCTTTACGTCAACGGCGAGCTGGTCGGCGGCTGCGACATCATGGCGGAACTGCACGAAAGCGGCGAACTGAAAAAAATCCTCGAAGCGGCAAAATAAATCTTTGCGGGTATTCCGTATTTCGTAGTTCGTATCTCGTCGAAGCGCAATCCACAATATTGGCTATCCTGCTTTTGTTGCAATCTGCCGGATCGTCGCATAGGGATAAATTCCTGAGGTGTGGCCGTCGTTCCATTCGATCCCTATGGCGTAATTCCCCAACGGGAAGACGGCGGTCGGGGCGATGTCTTTCCTGACGCTCTCCTCTTTGAGGATCAGCTCGCCGGTCAACTCATTCACGCACAAAGCGCAGCGGCAGCTCATGCGAAGCCTGCGGTTGTCGACGCTGATCTCCTCGCCGTCGGGCCATGTGAGCGTTGTGGCGGCCGCGTCGAAACGGACGTCCGGCACCTGTTTTTGCAGGATGCTGTTTTTCCCGAGACTGCGGATGACATTGTCAACAGCGGTCATGATGAATTCATTGACCGGCGGCGCCTCAATCTTTGCCGTGAACTGAGGCAAGAGCGGGACCTCGGCTAAAATCTCAAGCCCAAACCGGTCTTTGAGCGAAACGCTCTCGCTCCCCCCAAAAATGTAATGCCGTTTATTACAGTTGTCGCAGAGGAAGTACGACATATTTTCGATCACCCCTAAGATCGGCACATTCACTTTTTCGAACATCAAAATCCCGCGCGCCACGTCGACGAGCGAAAGGGTCTGCCGTGTCGTGACAATCACGGCCCCGCTCAGCCGCGCGGACTGCGTGATCGTCAGTTGCACATCCCCTGTCCCCGGCGGCATATCGATAAAAAGATAATCCAGTTCCCCCCACGCGGTCGCGTGCAAAATCTGCTGCACATACTGCGTCACCATGGGCCCGCGCATGACCGCCGGCGCCTCGCCCAGCAGAAACCCGAAGGACATGATTTTCAGATTGTGCCGTTCGATGGGGATGAACTGCCGTTTTTCATTGGCGTACACCGGGACGTTGTTGAGATTGAACAGGGCGGGAACCGAAGGGCCGTGGATATCCGCGTCCACAAGCCCGACGCGGTGTCCCCGCCGGGCCAGTTCGAGGGCAAGATGCGCCGCCATCGTGGATTTTCCCACCCCCCCCTTGCAGGACGAAACCGCAATGATCGACCGCACGTCTTTGAGGGTGCTTTGAAGATTTTGCGCTCCGGCGGCCGGCTTGCGGGGCAGGGTCGTCATCGTCACGACGACATTCGCAATACCGGGCAGCCCTCTGACAAGCTCTTCCGCCTGCCGCTGAAATTCATTTTTGACCGGGCATGCCGGAGTCGTGAGCGCGATCTCAAAGGCAACGTCAGGGCCGTCGATCCGGATGTTTTGCACAAACCCCAGGCTCACGATATCGCGGTTAAAATCCGGGTCGATAATTCTCTTCAAGACATTCAAGACATCCTGTTCTTTGATCATCAATAACTCGCCTCCGTCAATTTGACTTTCCCGCGAAAAATCCAATAAATGCTGATCGTGTAAGCCAGGACAAACGGCATGCCGATCAGCGCGATAACAAGCATGATCCCCAGTGTTTTTTCCGACGACGCCGCGTTGTAAATCGTGAGACTGTTCTCCGGCAGAGGGTTGGACGCGGCGAGGTTCGGATAAATCCCCAGGCCAAAGAGAAAAATGAGAGCCGCCATCGCGGCGCACGACGATAAAAAGGCGTTGAAATCGCGCCCATGATGAATTTCCCTGGGGATGTTGGCGATCGCGAGCATGTTCAGAAGAGGAACAATAAAAAAGACCGGATGGTCGCGCATCCGTTCGGCCATGTGCGGCAAATAAACCAGGGTCGCCATCGTCGTCGTGGCGTAGCAGATGATGAAAAAAATGATGCTGTTGTTGATCCAGCCCCGGACCTTGTCGTGCAACTCGCCCTCGGTTTTCATCACCACGTAAATGGCGCCGTGCATCATAAAAAGCGCCACCGTCGTGACACCCATGAGAACGGCATACGGATTGAGCAGTCCCCAGAATGTCCCGGCAAATTCCTTTTGAGCGTCGAGCGGGATCCCCCAGACCAGATTCCCGATCACAACTCCGAAGAGAAAACTGGTAAAAAGACTCGAGACGCTGAAACTCACATCCCACGTCTGTCGCCACCATCCCATAGATTCCTTACTGCGAAATTCGATGGCAATAGCGCGGAAGATCAGTGAAAACAAAAGCAGAAAGATCGCCATATAAAAGCCCGACGCCAATGTCGCGTAAACATCCGGAAACGCCGCGAACAACGCCCCTCCCGCAGTCACAAGCCAGACCTCATTGCCATCCCATACCGGCCCGATCGAATTGAGCATCAGCCGCCGTTCCCGGTCGGTCCTGGTCAAAAGATGCAGGATCCCCACCCCCAGGTCAAACCCGTCTAAGATCGCGTAGCCGATCAGGAGGACGCCCAGGAGGAGAAACCAGGTAAAATTCAAATCAAACGCGAAACCCGTGTCCATCATGCTTCCCCGATCTTTTTATGCCCCGGCCCGGTCGAGATCTTCGTCATGAGTTTCGACGGCTGCCGGCCCGGCCTTGATTTTCCGGTCGAGCAGATAAATGAACAAAAAGAAAAGCATGGAATAAACGATCGTGAACATCACCAGCGACGACAGCACCATGCTCTTCGTCACAACTTTCGACAACCCCTCCGAGGTGCGGAGCAAACCATAAACGATCCACGGCTGCCGCCCGACCTCGGCGGAAAACCAGCCCAGCTGATTGGCAATCTGCGGGCCCAGAACCGAGATGACCAGGATTTTAAGAAACAGGGGATGGTCAAAAAGTTTTTTCCGCCACAACAGGACGGCACCGGTGAGGCTGATAAAAATCAAGGCAAAACCAATGGCAACCATCAGATGATAGGTTTGAAACACCACGTTCACCGGCGGGCGGTCTTCCTTTTTAAAAGCCGTGAGGCCCGTCACGGGTTTTGCGGTATCGCCATGAATCAAAAAACTCAACATCCCCGGGACTTGAAAACCGGACGTCCGTTCTTCGTTTTCATCGACCCATCCGAAGAGATACAACCCGGCCGGGGCTGAGGCCGGGAAATGCCCCTCAAAGGCCGCCATCTTGGCAGGCTGATATCGACTCACGATGTGGGCGCTGGAATGTCCGGTCACCAGCTGTCCCAGCGACGCGAAAAGGGCGACGCCAAGACCGATCGTCATCGAGGCCTTCGCGAAATCACGATGCTGTTTTTTCAACAGATAAAACGCGCTGATGCTGAGGACCAAAAAAGCCCCCGCCTGGTAGCACCCCATAATGACATGCGCGAGCCGGTCCATGGACGATGGGTTAAAAACCATGGCCCAGAAATCCGTGATTTCGGCCCGGGCGGTCAACCCCTCACCGACAATATGATACCCCGCCGGGGTCTGCATCCACGAACCCGCCACGACAATCCAGATCGCGCTGAAATGGGCGCCCAGACACACCATGAGCGTTGAAAAAAAATGCAGTTTGGGCCCCACCTTGTCCCACCCAAACAGCAGGAGAGCCAAAAAGCCCGACTCCAGGAAGAAGGCAAAAATCCCCTCCGCCGCCAGAGCACTCCCAAACACGTCGCCGACATACCGCGAATACGTCGACCAGTTGGTCCCGAACTCAAATTCCATGACGATCCCGGTCGCCACCCCGACGGCAAAAGTCAGACCAAAAACCTTAACCCAGAATTTGGTCATGCCCCGGTAAAGAGGGTCTCCGGTTTTAAGATAAAGAGCCTCCATGATCACCAGGATTAACACCAACCCAATGCTCAACGGCGGGTAAATATAGTGAAAGGCGATGGTGACGGCGAACTGGATGCGTGATAAGAGGAGGACGTCCATAGGAAAAACGTATTCCGTATCTCGCAGTTCGTATTTAAACGAAAAATCAAGTCGCTTCACGAACGACGGGCGATACTTCAGATTTTCATTTGTTCCGTTTCCCGATCGTCGGGAACGCGGGCTTTGATTTTGCGAATGATGTTTTTATCTTTGACGGGCCAGCAGCTGACTTCAACGGGGGCGTTATGTTTGTCCTTGGAAAATTTCTGAACGAGGCCCGCGGCCAGGCTCAGGATGTCGTCGGAGGGATTGTCCCCTTTTAAAATCAACGTGGGGCCGGCGCGGTCCAGCATCTGAAAAATATGGTCGTTCTCGTGGGCGTACTGGAGCAGGATGTCGTTTTCAATGTCCTCGCGGCCTAGGATGGCCTTGAAATGTTCGTTGATCCTGAAATGCCTTCCCCACTTCAAGGCGATCGTTTCGCGAAAATCGCGGTAGCCATGCTTAAAGATGTCTTTCATCCGGTTGGCAAAATTGTGGTCCGTCAGCAGGCACCCCCCCGCCGGCGCGGGATAATCCTTAAAATTGAATTTGGCGGCCATGGCCATCTGTTCCCGGCGGGAACGGCCGGAAATCCTCAAAAGCCGCTCCCGGTCGATCAGGCCTTCCTGTTCAGGGATCGTCGGATCCATCAGTTGCGCGCAGAGCGGACGCAGGAGCCGTCCTTCGATCCCGGTTTCCTTCTCGATCCATTTCATGCTGTGCCGCATCTGGGACATCGGCCGCTGCCCCAAGACCTCCCCCGTAAAAAGAAAATCCGCTCCCACGGCCTTCATGTGCTGGGCCGCGCGCGAAAACATATGGCCGCGGCAATCGACACAGGGATTCAGGGCCGTGCCGTATCCGTATTTTGGTTTCCGCACCATCTCAAGATACCGCTCATCCAGTTGCAGGACCATGAGCGGGATGCCTAAAAAATCCGCGGCGGCCTGGGCCCGTTGTTTGTCGCAGCAGCCCCAGGGCATGGCAAAATAAACCCCCTGCACCTCGACGCCCAAGTCAATGACGACCTTGGCCGCCACCGTGCTGTCAAGGCCGCCGGAAAGAAGGCCAATGGCCTTAACCTTTTGGGGCAGGGATGTTGCGTTCTGTTCAGTGGGTTGAATCATAAGAAAATCCGGTTGAAATTTGCACCCCATATTATCCGATTTCCTCCGGGAATTCAAGCGCCTTATGGGACTGGTGCAAAACGCCCATCTGCGGCGTTATCTCCTCGTTCACTTGTGCGACGTCCGACGAGGACGTCTCCGCGCTCACTCGTCGATGCCTTGCATCCGGCCATTTTGCAACAGTCCCATTATTGCCCCCCACCCGACGAAAAAATCCCTTGCATTTCAAAGGCTGTTTATGTAAGATAACAACTCATTATTCCAAAATTTTCAGCGAATACCCTCATGAAAAAAACCAAGACGCACGCACCCGCAAAACCCATGACCGGCGCCGAGGCCCTCATCCGGTGTCTGGAAAACTATGGGGTGGAATACATTTTCGGCCTTTCCGGCGGCGCCGCGATTCCCATTTTTGACGCCTTGGTCGGCTCCAAGATCAAACTCATCCTGGTTCGCCATGAACAGGGCGCGACCCACATGGCCGACGGCTACGCCCGCTCGACCGGAAAACCCGGCGTGGTCCTTGTGACCAGCGGTCCGGGGGCCACCAACACCGTGACCGGAATTCTGACCGCCATCATGGATTCGGTCCCCATGATCGTCCTGACCGGCCAGACCATCCGCCCGATGCTCGGCAAAGACGCGTTTCAGGAAGCGGATATCTCCGGGATCACCATGCCGGTCGTCAAACACAGCTATCTGGTGCGAAACACCAACGATATCCCGCGTATCGCCAAAGAGGCTTTTCATATTTGCAACACCGGCCGGCCCGGCCCCGTCCTGATCGATTTGCCCAAGGACGTGACGTCCGCGACATTCACCGGCGAGACCCTCGATCCGCCGATGGACCTGCCCGGCTACACGGTGACGGCCAAAGGCAACCTCAACGATATCAAAAAACTGGCCAAGGCGTTTAAAGGCTCAAAAAAGCCGTTGCTTTTGATCGGTCATGGTGCTGTGATCGCCCGCGCCGAAAAAGTCGTCCGCGCCCTCGCTGAAAAATTACGCGCCCCGGTGACCAATACCTTGCTCGGCAAGGGTGTCTTTCCCGAAACCCACCCGCTCTCGCTGGGGATGCTGGGGATGCACGGGACCGCCTACTCGAACAAGGCCCTCATCAATTGCGATCTGATCTGTTCAATCGGCTCCCGATGGGACGACCGCATCAACGGCAACAACGACGAATTTTGTATCGGCGCCAAAAAACTCCACATCGACATCGACCCGGCCGAGATCGGCAAGGTCGTGAAACCCGACGCCAGTGTTGTGGGCGACGCCCGCCTGATCGTCGAAGAATTGATCAAGCGCGTCTCTCCGCTTGACACCGCGGAATGGATCAAAGAACTCGACTATTACAAAAAAGAATTTCCGCTCAAGTACAACACCAAAAACGGCCTCACCGCCCAGCACGTTTTGGATGAACTGTTCAAGGTCACCAAAGGCAACGCCTTTGTCACCACCGACGTGGGGCAGCATCAGATGTGGGCCGCGCAGTTTTATCTGAGCGATTACCCGGAACGATGGATCACCTCGGGCGGCGCCGGCACCATGGGCTTTGGATTTCCGGCCGCGATCGGCGCTCAGTTCGGCAACCCCAACGACCTGATTGTCGCGATTGTGGGCGACGGCGGTTTTCAAATGACGCTCTATGAACTGTCCACCGTCTTTGTGAACAAACTGCCTGTGAAAGTTCTGATCATCGACAACAAATATTTAGGCATGGTGCGCCAGTGGCAGGAACTTTTCTTCGACAACCGCTTATCGGGCGTGGATCTCGAAGGCAATCCCGATTTCGTCAAACTCGCCGAGGCGTATGGGGTCAAGGGCTTTCATATCAGCCGCCCCGAGGACGTCACCAGGGTCTTGACCGAGGCCATGGCCTACAAAGGCCCGGCGGTCATCCACGCCGAGGTTATCAAGGAAGACAACGTGTTTCCCATGGTTCCGGCGGGAAAATCCGCGTACCACATGATCATCGAACCGCCCAAGACGAAACTTGAGAAACCGACGGGAAGCACATAATATCGTGAAGCGGACATCACTATGACAACCACCGAACCCAAAAAAAACACCCACACCATCAGCCTCCTGGTCGCCAACAAACCCGGCGTCCTCGTGAGGATTGCCCTGGTGTTCGCGCGCCGCGCTTACAATATCGATTCCCTGGTCGTCTCCCCATCGTTTAACGCCAAATTTTCCCGCATGACGATCACCGCTCAGGGAGACCCGGAGACGCTCGAGCAGATCATCAAGCAGGCGAACAAATTGATCGATGTCATTCATGCCGGCGAACACACCGGCCTCGATGCCGCGCACCGGGAGCTGGCCTTAATCAAGGTGAAATACACCCCCGCAACCAAACCCATCCTCATCAAGCTCCTCAAAAAACACGAGGCCAGGATCGTCGATGATTTAGAGAACATCCTCATCATCGAACAGACCGGCACGACCGACCAGCTCGATGAATTCGAGACTGTTTTGAAGAAATACAACGTCATCGAAATGGTCCGCACCGGCAAGGTCGTCATGGTCAAAGGC
The DNA here is from genome assembly GCA_964361085.1 of uncultured Planctomycetales bacterium. Lineage (GTDB taxonomy): Bacteria > Omnitrophota > Gorgyraeia > Zapsychrales > JANLHA01 > CAYHZK01. The sequence goes on along the minus strand of CAYHZK010000055.1, from coordinate 986 downwards.
CACGAAGCGACGTAAATGGCGTGAAGCGTATCTTGATTCTTCATATAGCATTTCTTCGCTTCACGAATAACGCTTCACGGCCTTTGATCGGAGAGACGGCACGGCAGGATTTTTGGCCTCTATAATCTATAAGTCCAGGAGAAATTTGATGTCTTCCCATCCCAGCTTCTTGGCAATGCCCTCTTCTGAAACGACAAGGGAGTCGATCAGGTTTTTCTTCCGCTTCTGAAGTTCCAGGATTTTTTCTTCAATGGTCCCCTTGCAGATCAGTTTATAAGCCGTGACCGCGCTCTTCTGCCCGATGCGGTGCGCCCGATCAACGGCTTGATCTTCCACCGCAGGATTCCACCACGGTTCATACAAAATGACGGTATCGGCCTTCGTCAAATTGAGACCGACTCCGCCGACCTTCAAACTGAGCAAAAATATTTTGACATCATCCGCGGCATTAAAACGCTCGATAGCGCCGGGACGGTCTTTGGTGGATCCGTCCATATATTCAAAAAGAATCTTTTCTTTCTTCAAATATTCCGCGATGATCGACAGCATCGTCACAAACTGACTGAAAATGAGGATATTATGCCCGCCGCTGACCGCTTCCTGCAGGATCTCCTTAAGAAGATTGAGTTTCGCGGAAACAGCCAGGCGATGGCCCAGTTTGACATGAGCCAGTTCCGGATGGCAGCAAATCTGGCGCAGACGCAGAAGCACGGTCAAAATTTTCATGCGGCTTTTGTGAAAGCCCTGCGCCTGATACGCGCCCAGAACTTCCCGGCGGCCCAGGGCCAGCATCTGCTCATAGGTTTTACACTGGCTGGGTTCCATCTCACACCAGCTGACCTGCTCGATTTTTTCCGGAAGTTCTTTGATGACGTCTTTTTTCAAACGGCGAAGCACAAACGGATTGATCCTCCGGGCCAGCGTATCCAGGGCTTCCTTGTTCTGGTCTTTCAGAACCGGCACTTCATACCGGGACTTGAAACGCT
>CAYHZK010000054.1:0-12749 GCA_964361085.1 uncultured Planctomycetales bacterium | reverse complement strand
ATCCCCAGCCCCCTTTTTTTCAAATCCTTGATGATCTCCTGCGCCGCGGCGACCAAAATCGGAGCGATGCCGGAGAACGGCTCATCGAGGAGCAGAAACGACGGGTTGGTCACCAGGGCCCTCGTGATCTCCAAACGACGGCGCTCCCCGCCGGACAGCGTGTAAGCCTTGCTTTTGGCCAGGTGAGCGATATTGAGCTCTTCGAGAAGAGACTGCAGGCGCTTTTTGCGCTCCCGGGGACTGATGTCGAGGGTCTCTAAGATCGTCATGATATTCTCTTCAACCGTCAGTTTGCGAAAGATCGACGACTCCTGGGCCAAATACCCCATCCCAAGCTTGCAGCGGTCATGGATCGGCTTACGGGTGATATCCACCTGATCGAAAAAAATCTGGCCGGATTCCGGCGGGATGATGCCGACGATCATATAAAACGATGTCGTCTTCCCCGCGCCGTTGGGCCCTAAAATGCCGACGATCTCCGAACGGCCCACACTGATGCTCAAACCATCAACCACGCGGCGGCCGCCGTAACTTTTTATCAGGCCTTTGGTCTCAAGCAGGTTTAACGCCATCCTCACCTCCCGCAAAGGAAAGCCTCATTATATTCATTTTTTTTGAAAATAAAAGCAAATTTCCGGTGAAACGTGCGCAGGCAACGGTCGCGACCGTTGCCTACTTCTGGAAAGCGGGGATTGCGTCCTTGCCTTCCATGAGCATGATGAGCTTGGGGCGGCCGGTCAGGGTCAGCTTTTGATCCGCGCCGCTGTAAACGGCCATATCGGAATGCGTGGTGTTGCCCCCCTGGATGATCTCGACATGCCCGGTGCACACGGCCTCTTTGATTTGGTTGCTCTGCGGGTCAAAGAAAATTTCCATGATGTCGGCCTTGAGGATGCGGTCCGTCTCGAAGGCCACGACGTTTTTATTGAACGTGGCCTTGCTGTTTTTGTGGTCGACCTCCATGGGGCCGTCGCAGGTGATGGTCACAATCTGTCCGCTTTCGGGATTTTTGGGCTTGGTGTTGACGGTGACGGTCACGTCTTCCTTCATCTCGGCGGTTTTAAGACCGGGGTGGGCCTCGAGCCCTTTCCCGACCGCGGTCATGGCCGCGTCTGTGATGGTCACGACGGCCTCCGTTGTGACCAAATCATCATTCTTGTGCCAGTCCAGATAATCCGTCGTGAGCTGGCTGCCGGTCTCGGAGGTGATGACCACATCCTTTTCCAAATGGATATTGCCGCTCTCCTTGTCCATCTGCCCCTTTTTGGCCTTGAGGTTGACATCCTGTTCGCCATAATGATTGGCGTCGACATTCGTCAAATCAATAATGCTCCCCCTCACATCCGCGGTGTCGCCCTTGACCTCCCAGGCCTTGGCCCCCCCCTCGGTATAACCCTGCAATTGAAATTTCTCAAACTGCTGCGCCCCCTCCTGCGCCAGAACGGCAGAAGAAGGAGACAGCGCAACAATCATTGAAAGCAGCGCAAAAATTTTTCGCATAGCCGTTTCGCCTCCCCTATACGATACACCTTGAATACTTTTCGTCAGCACTTCGCTGGACACACGACGTGATATAGCAATAATGTTCAAATCATTCACTTTTGTATCAAACTCACCCAGGCATTTTAAAAAACTCGCCTACGCTAACGTGCCCGGGGACATGACATGACGCATAGCCACAAGGACAGACATGCCGGTTAAGAAAAGCATATAAACAGGAGGCTCCGGGACATCACTGAGAGGCTCGTCTCCCTCCTCATCAGAAAATGGGCCGGTAAAGAACGTGGCCCCTCTTTCCAAATCTGTGTGGAATTCATCGTGAAATAAAATGACGTCGCCGGAAGGCAAATCATCCAAAACATCCATATGGGCCTGGTCGTGAAACGCCAATAGAATGTCGACTCGAAAAAAGCGATTTTCCCACCCCCAGAGGATAGCGGCATCGTTATAGATCGTCACCCTCCCCGGGGTCGTTGGGCCACTGACCAAAAACAGCGCTGCAATCCAGTCGTGGTCGTTCTCAATATCAGTGCGGGCCGGCCGATCAAGCAAGTTTCTATTGTTGGCTGTTCCCCCGATGTCATAGAAGGGATTGCCCTGTGTCGCGCCTATATCAACTTTGTTGTCAAGAGCGCCATGCACGCCGCCGCCCTTATGATTGTTTGCTACGACTTGAATCCAATGGATGTTATCTGTCGGATCGCTGGCGCCTGGTCGGTATTCGACGTCAAATAACGCCCCAACAATCGGGACTGGGATTATCGGGCCGGCTACCCCTTCTCTTCGCAACGGGTCACTGCCGCCGATTGCATCGTAACTATGGACGCGAAGACTATTGTCCGAAAAACGCCGTGCGTTGCCGGCAAAGCTCCAGCCACTCGATGGTGAAAAACGTCTGTCCAGGACATTAAAAAAGTTGAAATACAGCGATTCTCTGGTCAAGGGATGGACGGGCGATACGGGGTCCAAGAATGTCAGACCAAAACCATTCGCCGTCATGTAAATATCGAGCGGATCATAGAGGCCTGTTGTAACAAACCTGCTGGGGCCAGGAAATGTTCGCGCAAGAGGGTCCATCACAATAGGGGCACCCCAAGCGGGGCACAGATGAAAACCCAGCAATAATAACGTGATGGCAGCGAGCTTCGCTTTTGCTCCGATCGGTGCCATGGTTCCAGACAGCCAAATGATGGAAACTCTTAAGCGATTCATGAGATTCTCCTGGTATGATCCTCACCGGATATAAGACGGTGAAGAAAGTTAATAGAAATCCGATATTCATGGGGAGACCTTTAAGGATGTCACCTGCTCTTGAAATGACCAACCTCCGCATAAACTCCAGACGCCCTGTCTACTGCCCTGCCAAGACGTCTTCCCAACGGCCCTGGGCTTTCAGGATGAGTTCAACAACCTCGCGCACAGCACCCCGTCCGCCGGATTTTTGTGTGACGTAATCGGCGGCCCGCTTGATCTCGTCATGGCCGTCGGGCACGGTCACGGCGAAACCGGCCTGGCGGATCACCTTCAAATCCGGGAGATCGTCCCCGATATAACAAACCTCCTCATCACTGACGTTAAATTCCACGAGGAGTCTTTTATAAAATTCCAGCTTCGGATAAGCGTTCTGATAAACTTGATCGATTTTCAGATCCTGGGCCCGGAATTCCGTCGGTGGGGATGAACGCGCCGTGATGATCGCCGTTTTATAACCGGCCTTGCGGAACATCACGATCCCAAAGCCGTCCTGGACATCAAAATTCTTGATTTCCTGTCCCCTGCCGTCGACAATGATCCGTCCGTCGGTCAGAACGCCGTCGACATCCATCACGAGGACTTTAATCTTTTTGATCTTTGCCTTGAGTGCCGTGTCCATCGAATCCCTTCCTGAATATCCCATTTCCGAAAACGCTTCGCGCTTCTAAAACAATCCCGCCTTCAGGAGATCCTGAATATCCAGAAGCCCGACGGCCTTTCCCTTTTCATCCACGACGGGGAGCTCGTCGATCTTTCGTTCCTTCAGGAGCGAAAACGCCTCCGCCGCGAGCTTGTTGCGCAAAATCCTCGTCGGCGTTGCGGTCATGACCTGCCTGACGGCCCGCTGCAAAATATTCGGACTCTCCTCAAAATGACGTCGCAGATCGCCGTCGGTAAAAATCCCCACGAGTTTGCCCTTCTTGTCCACAACGCACGCGGAACCGCAGCGCGCCCTGGTGATCGAGAGGAGGACATCTTTGACGAGAAGGTCCTGCGAGACGCGCGGAAAGGCATCGCCCTGGCGCATGATGTCTTCGACTTTAAGCAGCAGCCGGCGGCCCAACGCTCCGGCGGGATGATAAAAAGCAAAATCCTCTTTGCGAAACCCTTTGCGCATGATCAAGCACGCGGCCAGAGCATCGCCCATGGCCAGTGTTGCGGTCGTCGAGGCCATGGGCGCCAATCCCAAAGGACACCCTTCTTTTCTGACCGAGACATCGAGAACCACGTCGCTGTAGCGGGCGAGGCTGGATTTGAGGTTGCCGGTCATGGCGATGGTCTTAGCGCCAATCTTTTTGATCAGCGGCAAAAGCCGGGTCGTCTCCTCCGTCTCGCCGCTGTTGGAAATCACAACCAGGACATCCGAGCGCGTGACCTGCCCCAGATCGCCGTGCACGGCCTCGGCGCTGTGCATAAAAATGCTTGGGGTTCCCGTCGAAGACAGCGTGGACGCGATCTTGCGCCCGATCAATCCGGTCTTGCCCATGCCCGCCACAATGACCCGCCCCTGGCATTGGACGATGAGGTCAACAGCCTTGAGAAAATTGTCGTCGAGCCGCTTGCCTAAGTCCGCGATGGCCTGCGCCTCGATCTTGAGGACTTCTTTTGCGTGATAAAGATCACTGCTGCTTGACATTTTTTCTAGCCTTCACGATCTGATCGATCACAATCAGGTCGATCAAAAGGTTTTCGAGTTTTTTAAGCGGCAGCATGTTGGGCCCGTCGGATAACGCGCGGGCGGGATCGGGATGCACTTCCATAAAAATCGCGTCGCACCCCGCCGCGGCGCCGCACCGGGCCAAAAGCGGGATGAATTCGCTCTTCCCCCCCGACGCGCTCCCTAACCCCCCCGGCTGCTGCACGCTGTGCGAGGCGTCAAAGACGACCGGATACCCCAGCCCCCGCATGATCGCCAGAGAACGGAAATCCGTCACGAGATTGTTGTATCCAAAACTGACCCCCCGTTCGGTCAAGAAAATCTGTTTGTTGCCCGTGCTCTCCAGTTTTTCAACCACCGTCGTCATGTCCCACGGCGCGAGGAACTGCCCCTTTTTGACGTTCACCGCCTTGCCGCTCTCGCCCGCCGCGAGCAAAAGATCCGTCTGCCGGCAGAGGAACGCCGGGATCTGCAGGATGTCGATGACTTTCGCCGCGGGTTTCACGTCTTCAACATTATGAACATCGCTCAAGACCGGCACGCCGAATTCTTTTTTAACCTCCTCGAGGATCGCCAGCCCTTTTTTGATCCCGGGGCCGCGGAAGGATTTGACCGACGTGCGGTTGGCCTTGTCATAACTGGCCTTGAAAACCAGGGGGACTCTCAGGCGATGGGTGAGATCGACAAGGGCCTCCGCGATCTCAAAGACAATTTTCTTGCTCTCAATAACGCACGGCCCGGCGATCAAAACAAACGGCCTGTCCCCGCCGAAAACAACATTCCCGACTTTGATTTCTTTGATTTTCATCATGGCTTCTTATCGAACCCCCGCATTTTTCATCAGCGCCCTGACCCGCTCCAAATCTTCCGCGGTGTCGACGGCGGTTAAGTCGTATTCGGTTTCGACGGTTTTGATTTTATGGCCGGCTTCGAGGACCCGTAACTGTTCCAGCTTTTCTAAATCTTCCAGACGCGAGGCCGGAAGATTTTTGAAATTCAAAAGGAAATCCCTGCGATAGGCGTAGATGCCGAAATGTTTGTAATAAACCGCTTTGGCAAATTCTTTTTTTTCGCGGTTATAGGGAATGGTCGAGCGCGAAAAGTAAAGGGCGTTGCGGTCGCGGTCGACGACGACTTTCACGACATTGGGATTAGTCAGTTCCTCTTCGCGCGTGATGCGTTTGATGACGGTCGCCATGAGAAGAGTCGGATCGTCGAGCATGACTTCGGCCAGACCGTCGATGATCTTCGGTTGCAACAGGGGTTCATCGCCCTGGATATTAAGAACAATGTCCGTGTCCATGGCGGCCGCGACTTCCGCGACGCGGTCGGTTCCGGATGGGTGGTCCGGCGAGGTCAGGATCGCCCTCGCTTTAAAACCCTCCGCCGCCTTCAAGACGCGCTCGTGATCGCAGGCGATGAAAACTTCATCGAGGAGACGGCTCTGTTTGGCCTGGGCCCAGATATGCTGGATCATCGGTCTGCCGTGGATATCGGCCAAGACTTTTTTAGGGAGCCGCGTTGAGGCCCAGCGGGCAGGGATGACGCCGATGGCTTTCATAAGACCTTGGCCGCTTCCAGAAGCTCTTCGCGGGTGACCGCCACGGCGCCCATCTTTCCGACGACGATTCCGGCCGCGTGGTTGGCCAGATCCGCGGCCTCGAACTTGCTGGCCCCCGCGGTCAACGCCAGCGTGAAAACCGCGATGACCGTGTCTCCCGCGCCCGTGACGTCGAAGACCTCCTGAACCCTCGTATGGATATGCTCGGACTTTTTCCCCTTCTCGAAGATATACATCCCCTGCTCGCCGAGGGTGATCAAAAGAGAGTCCAATTTCAAAAATTTCAAAAGCTGCGTGCCGGCCCGCTCCACATCGGCCAGACTCTGCAGCCGGTCGCTGTTAAGCCCCAGCTTGCGGCCGTCGCGGTGAGTGATTTTGATATTACGGATAGCATTCTCGGCCTCGCTGCGGTTGGGAGTGATCGACGTGACGCCTTCGTAGTACGCGAAGTGTTCCACCTTAGGGTCCACCGTGACGATTTTTTCTCCCTGACGGGCCAGGGCGGAAACCTCCTCAATGAGTTCGCAGGAGATCATCCCCTTTCCATAATCGGAAATGATGACAGCGTCGGTCTGACTGATCTGTTTTTTGAGAAATTCACGGACCTGCAAAAGGGTTTTGCCGGCAACCGGAGCGACCGCCTCCCGGTCAATCCGCAAGACCTGCTGATGCTGGGCCACGATGCGGGTTTTCAGGATTGTCGGCATGTCCGGGTCGATGAAAATGCCGCGCGAAGAAATCCCCTCGTTCTTAAGGCTGCTCAAGAAAATTCTTCCCTCCCCATCGTCGCCGATCCGGCTGATGAGGGTGACGGTCGCTCCTAAACTTTTAAGATTGTTCGCGACGTTGGCAGCCCCGCCGGGGCTGAATGTGGATTTGCCTTCCTGCAGGACAATCGGGACCGGCGCTTCGGGCGAGATGCGGCTGACGCTGCCGCGGATATGCTGGTCTAAAATCACATCCCCAACGACCAGGATCCGTTTCCCTTTGAAATTAGAAATCAGATGTGTGTATCGCATAATTCCTTCCTTGCGCGCAACAGAACGCAATCCTAACACACTTTCAAAACAGCGTCAACAGCCTGCCAGACCGTTTCAACCGAAATGGCGTTGAGGTACCGGGCATCTCGGACCTCGCCCTTAGCGAAGGAAACATCACCATCAAAAGGGGTTACGACAATCCTGGAATTTTCCCCCAGCGGCCGCCAGCGCTCCGGATTGATCCCGGGCTGGTTGCGCGTAAAGATCGAAACAACCGGTGTCACCACCGCCGAGGCCACGTGGACCGGCCCGGAGTCATTGGAGATCAGCAACCGGCACCTCTTTAATAGAGAAATCAGCTGGCCGACCGTTGTCTTGCCGGTTAAGTCCATAACGTTATCTTTCGCCCCGGTCATAATCTTTTGGGCCGCGGTGGAATCGCGCCCCCCCACAAGGACAATCCGGCAGGGATAGTCGGCAAGCAGGGCTTCCGCCAGTTGATGGAACCGTTCGGCCGGCCACTCCTTGGTCTGATCGCTGGCGCCGGGATGAATCGCGAGCATATTCTCCGAAGGGCTGATGCGATTTCCGGCCATCCAGTGATCCACCCAGGCCTCGCATTCCTCATGCAGCGGGACAAAACATTTCAATTCATGATCGGTGACGCCCAGGACCTTCAAGACCTCCAGACAATATTCCGCCTCATGTTTGAGCCCCCGGGACCGCTCATCCGGGATTCTTTCGGTCAACAAAAAACCATGTTTGTCATTGGCATAACCGACCCGCTGCGGGATACCGGCCAAAAAACACAGCAGGTTCGTCCGCCGTTTGGTGTGAAACACGATGGCCCTGTCAAATTTCTTTTGCTGAATATGGCGCACCAGTTTCCAGAACCCGGAGAGCCCCTGATGTTCGCCGCCGCGGTCGTCCAGCAGGACTTCATCAAGATCGGGATTCCTGTGCACCAAATCGCGGGTCAGGGGAGAAACCAGGATACTCAAAAAGGCCTTCGGATAAGACCGCCGCAACGCGTGGATGGCCGGTGTCGTCAAAACCACATCGCCGATCCGGTCGGTGCGGACAATAAGGATTCTAGGGTCGCGCGGCATTCATGACTCCCGGGAAAAGCGGCTGCATCACCTTTAAAACATCTTCGACCGTCAGAGAACGCAGGCACTGGTGTTCGTCTGCCCCGGACATCCCGGCGCAGACAGGGCAGGCATTTTCTTTTTTGACAATAAAACTCATGGAGCTCCACGGCCCGTATTTCGCGGGGTCCGTCGGGCCGAACAAGGCCACGACCGGCACGTTCCCATAACTCGCGATGTGCATCGGCGCGCTGTCATTGGTCACGACCAGGGAACACGAGGACATAAGATAAGCCAGCTGCGTCAGCGTTGTTTGCCCGCTCAAATCCAGCGCAGGATGCCGCATCCGCGACGCGATCCTTCCAACCACCGGAGTATCGTTGCCGTCCCCGACGAAAACAATCGCAGCGCTGTGCCGCTCGACAAGAACATCGCAGATTTTCGCAAACCCCTCTTCATGCCAGCGCTTGTTCTCGGCGGCCGCCCCGGGACTCACGACGAGGAGGCTTTTGTCCACCGGGATTTTATTCCGGACCCGGCAATCGATAAACGCCCTGTCTTCTTCAGAAATAAAAATGGCGGTCTTCTCCGGTGTTCCCGCTGAAAAAGGATGAATCGCCTTCAGACGGCCCAGGTGCTGCAGCCGCATATGCTGATCTTTTTTCCGCACCTGCAGAAGGGCCGTACGATAACGCGGGGCGATCAAAAACGGGATTGCAGTATGACGCAGATCAACAACGAGGTCATAGCGTTCCCGCCACAGTTCGATCATCCAGCGCAGCATCAGAAGTCCCGGCTGCCGTTTCCGGTAAAGATAGAGCCGGGTGATGCGGGGATTCCCTTTCAACAGGGACTCGCCCTTTGGGCCGATGACAACATCCAGGCGGGCGTCGGGAAAATCCCGGCTGAGAACATCGATCACGGGAAAGGTGAGAACGACATCGCCGATATTGCTGAGGGAAATGACCAGAATTTTTTTAATATCCGCTTTATTCATATTTGGTCGTCCTGAACACAGGCCATCACATCATCCACGGTCAGACTTTTCATGCAGACGGGATCCGGGCATTCCAGGTAATAACACGGTGCTAAGTTGCAGCCCGTATCTTTCTGTAAAATCACAGCTTCTCCCCGCCCCCGCGGCCCGGTCACCTCCGGCCTCGTCGGGCCGAAAAGACCGACAACCCGCGTCCCCACGCTGCTGGCGATATGGAGAGGCCCCGAATCCGCGCTGATCACAAGCCGCGCGCGTTGCATGACGCCCATGAGCTGCCCTAAGTCCGTCCGGCCGGCCAACACCGGCACGGCCGATTGCGACAGCCGCACAATTTCAGAGCACAGAGAAATATCCCCGTCCCCGCCGGTGAGCACGATCTTCATGGACGTTTCTCCCCGCACCCGGCGGATCAATCGGCCCCAATTCTCTCCGGGCCAGCGTTTCAAATCCCAGTTCCCCCCGACATGAAGCGCGATAAAAGGATCCCGATCGCCAATGCCATGCCCTTGAAGAACAGCTCTCGCCTCATCCTTAATGGCCTGCGGGACAGCAAGCTCGCAGAAACGGTCCGTCACCTTAACGCCGTACGATTCGAGCACGTTGAGATAAATGTCGCAGCGGTGCGCCCCCTCGGACAGAGCCGCCGCGCGATGCGTCAAAAGCCACCCCCGTTTTTTTGCGGCGTACCCCACGCGACCGGGAACGCCCGCGAGCGCAACCATCAAGGCGCGTGTCCATGAGCCATGCAGAAGAAAAACAGCGTCAAACTTTTGCCGGCGCAATTCCGCGATCAGCAGGCACTTTCCCAAGAAACTCCGGTGGACGCCGTTTTCATCATAAACCAAAATGTCATCCAGCCCGGGACAAAATTCCAGAATTTTTTTAACCCGCGGCACAGCCAGACAGACAACCCTGGCCCCCGGATAATTCTGCTTGAGGGCCTTAAAAACGGGAGACGAAAAAACCACGTCCCCCAGCCAGTTGACGTTAACGACGAGGATTCGTTTGAGAGTCATAAAGAAATTTCTGATCCGTGAAGCGTCGCTCGTGAAGCGTGAAGCGAAAAAACTTCGATATGAACAATCAAAAACGCTTTCCGAACGACATTACAAATTTTTAAAATACGCTTCACGTGGCCCGCTTCACGCTTCACGGTTTTTATAGACTTCGATGGTTTTCGCCGCCATGTCCGCTGCTGAAAAATTCTTTTCAATAAACTCGCGCGCCCGTCGTCCCATCATCCGCGCCTCCTCCGGATCCTTCAGGAGCCGGATCACCAGCTCGGCTAAGGCCAGGCTGTGCTGCGGGTCCACGAGAAATCCCGTCTTTCCATGTTCGATCAGGCTGGGAATTCCGCCGACCCTCGAGGCGACAACCGGCAGCCCGGCCGCCTGCGCCTCCATCACGGAGAGCCCCAGCCCCTCCTGCAGCGACGGCATGACAAAGACATCAAAAAGCGGCAACAGGTCCGCGGCCCGGTCGACGACGGGCGCGAAAATCACCTGAGCCGTCAGCCTCCGATCGGCCACCCGCTGTTTTAAATCCGCTCCCATCTTCCCCACGCCGGCAATGAAAAGCCTGGCTGTCGGGAACTTTTCTAAAATCCGCGGCATCGCCTCAATCAGAACGCTGTGCCCTTTGACGTCGGACAATCGGGCGATAATGCCGATGACCGGCCCTTCGGCGAGCTGAAATTCTTTCCGTCGTGCCCGCCGGGATTGTTCGTCGCATAACGGAAAATCCGCGACATCGATGCCGTTGGGAATCAGGGTCACATGGTTTTCCTTGACTTTAAAATCGTTGAGCAGATGTTCCTGGACCGCCGGACTGATGGCAATGACACGGCCCCAGCATGGGAACAGACGGCGTGACCAGCGGGGTTTAAAAAATCCATGACAGGTCGACACGCATTTCACGCCGGTCATCCTGCTTAAGAGGGTTCCCATCACCTGGGTCACGCGCGTCTGGGCGTGGATCACATCAATCCTTTCCCGGCGGATCAATCCCGCAAGCTTCGGGAGGGCAAAATAAATTTGCGGCGAAAGCTCGGACTTCGTCCGGATGGGGATCGTCAGGACCTCAGCTTTGGCCTTGACAAACTCCTCCTCCCGGTTCCCACCCGACGAGACAATCCACGCGCGGTTGTCCTGCCTGACCAGCTGCCGGCAGAGCGTCAAAAGATAACTGGTGATGCCGCCGCTGTTGAGATGGGTTGTTAATAAAAGAATATTCATTCCGTCACCGCGAGCAGTTGATAGATGTGCTGCGCGACCTCCTCGGGCGCAATCTCGGTCATGCACGCATGGGTCTTGATCTTGCACTCGGTGCTGTAACAGGGCGCGCACGGCGGCTTCTTTTCCAGCACCACACAACTGCGCGCCGGCGGGAGATGCCGCAGGGAGGCCGTCGGGCCAAACAGGGCGATGACCGGGACCCGCATCGCCGCCGCGATATGCAGGGGCGCCGAATCCGGCGAGACAAAAACCCTGCAGCGTTTGATCGCCGCCGCCAGCTCCATGAGATCTGTTTTTCCGATGAGCATAACAGGTTTGGTCTTTGTCAGGCCCAAAAGAGCCTGCGCCAGCGGCCGGTCCTTTTCAACGCCTGTCACCAGCACCCGGATATTTTTTGCCGCGAGGATATCACAGAGCCGGCCGATATATTCGACCGGCCAGTTCTTGGTTTTCCATCGCGCCGAGGCCGCGATGTTGATCCCCACCAGACTGGTATTTTCGCTCACCCATTCCGACTCCAGAAGTTTTTGAACCGCGCGTTTATCGGTCTCCGACGGCCAGAGCTCCAGCAGATTTTCTTTCTTATACGAGACCCCCAGCATCGCCAGGACCTGGAACTGATGCTCGACGGGAGGAAGATCGTTTTGGGGATTCTTGACCTTATGGGTGAGGAGAAACCCTAACGGTCCTCTCCGGAATCCATAGCTTTCTTTAGGGAAACTTAAAAAACCCAGGAGATGACTGCGGGTGTTATTTTGGAAATCGATGATCTTGTCGAACCTGTAAGAAATCAGTTTCCACGAAAGCCGCCACAGGCCCCTGACCCCGGTGTGGCGGTGTTTGAAGTCGACGAGGATCAGTTCATCGACATACGTGCACCGCTGCAAAATCTTGCGGGATTCCTCTCCGACGAGACAACAGATCCTGGCCTGGGGGAACCGCCGGCGCAGCGCCTTCAGGGAGGCGGAGATCAAAATCACGTCCCCCACCGAGCTGATCTTTATCACCAGGATCCGCATCGCCCCCAAAAGCTCCTGATAAACCTTGATTGTTTTTTCCGCCATGTGGGTCAGCGTAAACTGGGCTTCGATCTTTTTGAGCGCCGAGGTGACGAGTTGGCGAGAAATTTTTTTATCCTCCAGAACACGCAAAACGGCCTGGGCCATGGCGTCGGTGTCTTTGGGAAGAACCAGGAGCCCGGTTTTTCCGTCGTCGATGATTTCGACAACCCCGCCGACCGAGGTCGCCACAACCGGAACACCGGCGGCCTGGGCTTCCAGGATCACCCGGCCAAACGCCTCCGGCTCAATTGAGGACATCACCAGGACATCCGTTTTGGCGAGCAATTGCGGGACATCCTGCCGCGTCCCGAGAAACTCGACGTGATCGCCCAACCCCAGCCGCCGCGTTAAGAGCTGGAGTTCTTCTTTGTACGTTTCTTTTTTCGGGGGGACATCGCCGATGATCCAAATCTTGAC
>CAYHZK010000053.1:0-13181 GCA_964361085.1 uncultured Planctomycetales bacterium | reverse complement strand
CGAGGATGTCCGGCCCTTTTTGATAAACAATGCGGCCCACAAACAGCACCATCGGGTCCAGAGGCCCGACGTGAAACATTGCTTTGATATGCGCGGGGTCGATCCAGCCGTCGTAATTATTGCAACTGACGCCGTTGTAAATCGTGTCGATCTTCCAATCCGGAACGCTGTAAATCCACATGACTTCATTCTTGAGCGCCTTGGAAACCGCGATCACGTGGTCGGCGCAGTATGTCCCGTGCCATTCCACATGCCGGACCCTCTCCGAGTTGCCGTTCCAGAAATTATTGCCGCAGCGGCCGTATTCGGTCGAATGGATCGTCATGATCGATTTGCGGCCGAACCCTTCCTTGATCCACGACAGGGCGTTGGCCGTCAGCCAGTCATGGGCATGCACAATATCAAAGGCGCCGATGTACCGTTCCGTTTCGATGAAGGCCTGCACGAACGCGCGGCACATATTATTGATCTCTTCAATGAAGTCGGGATGAACGGTGAACGGACAGCGGTGGTAATGGACCCCGTGGATGCGTTCGTAACGAGCGTGATCCGGACGCCCCATCCGGGTGAAGACATGGACCTCATGGCCTTTGCGCTCCAGGGCGCAGGCGAGTTCCGAGACATGAAAACCAATCCCCCCGACATGAACCGAATGGATGGACTCCCATGAAAAAAGCGCGACGCGCATAAAGGACTTCCATTTCTTAAGGGTTGGCAGTGAGTGAGTTGTATACTGCCACAACTCAAAGAGTTCGTCAATGGATTTTATTGTAAAATCGAACTCTGGCGACGCAGAGGGCCTTGTTATGGACTAATTTTCTTGCGTAAATCCAGGAAATATTTTTCTATGGTCGTCGTGGTTAAGAAACCCAGGAACACCACGAGCGCAATATATATTATAAAAGGTATATACCCGCCCCCAGCCCATCGACTCCGCAGACATAATAACAAAGGATAGTGCACAAGATAAAGACCGTACGAATTAAGCCCGACCTGGCGCAACCAAGGGAACTGCCACCCCCAGGCAACCCCACCCAGCCCTCCTATTATGAATAACAGAGGGGAAATCCCTGACAAGGTGGCCGCATACCACACATCGGGAACCCCCACTCCACTGGCAGGCAACGACAGCAAAACGATAAAAACAAAAATCCCTAAGGCATAAGCAAAAAAACTCCGACTCTTGTTCCTGAAAAATTCCGGATAGCGATGCCAAAACAGCCGCAACAAGCTTCCGATCATGAGGCAATCTGCAATTAAAGATATGCCATGTGTTTCATGTGTAACCATTGGATAAATCGAGACAAGCGATACCCCATTTCGATAAAAATAAAAACGATTAACAGTGATCGCTATAATCAAAATGATTGTTGTAAAAAAGGCGATGCGCCAACGATCTCCCTCACTGGAGCAATATTTGGATAAAATGAATAAGAATACCGCCCAGAAAACATAAAACTGCTCCTCAACAACCATGGACCAGGTATGATCTAGCGCTGACACGCCTATGTTGTAACTTTGAAAAAAGAAAAGATATGAAAAAGTTTTCTGCCATAGGGGAGGCCATGCTTCAAGAGGATTCACTACAAAGAGTGGAATAAAAACAATGCTTATCACAAAATAATAATGCGGGATGATCTTAAAAAAACGTCTGAGATAAAAACGTCCGATTTGCAACTTTCCGGTTAAAGACTCGATCAATAACCCCGTAATCAAAAAACCGGAAATCACAAAAAACAAATTGACACCAAAAAATCCGCGGCTGGCCAACAAAGTCAAGGCGTCCCGAAACAAGGCCATCGGGATGCCAAAACCATAGTCATGGCAAAAGTTTACTGCTTTTGCCATGACACGGCTCATGTGAAAGGAATAAAAAGCGTGATGAAGAACAACCCAAAGAACAGCCGCACCCCGCAATCCGTCAATAAACTCAAATCGTTCATTTTCAGACGGGAATTTCTTACATTCCATAAGTGCACAACCGATCTACAAAAATCTGGCGGAGAGACAGGGATTCGAACCCTGGGTGAACTTGCGTCCACAACGGTTTTCGAGACCGTCCGATTCAACCACTCTCGCATCTCTCCGGTAAGATTTCAAAGGCGGGATCATGTGAGGCGTTATTATAGGCCCTCCCCCCGGCAGCGTCAACACTCACTTACCTCTGGCTATCTTTGGTGCGGATCCCCTGGCCGCGCTGAATGGCCGTCCAGGTTTGGACCTCGTCATGAGCATCGGCGATCACATCCGTATCCTTCATGTTCGTCCGCAAATCGCCGTCCTCCGTAATCGCAAATTCCGGGCGGGAAGGAAACTTCCCAACCGGCGATGCCGAAATGACGAATTTCCCGCCTTTCAAATACTGCATATCATAAACATAGCCGCGATAAATTCCGCCTTTGCGCAGATCCGCCGAATTCAACGACAAACTTTCGCCGGCTGAAATGAGTGTAAAATCCGGCAGTTCCGCCAGGCTCCGGATGGTCCGGTTTTCGATCCGTTGATACGCCTTCAAATACCGCTCCAAAGCGTCGACGGTGAAGCGGGCCTGGATGACCTGGGTGACGGCATTCAGGAGAAAGACACCGGAAAGAAAGATCATGACCGGCAGAGCGATCAGCCAGTTTGAAAATCCGAAAATTCGACAGGACGCCATCCGTATCTCCTAGCAAAGATTTTTCGCGGGAACAAAACCCTCGTACCGCATCACCCTGGCGATATCATCAAAACCCAATAGATAACACAGCCGCATCAATGATACGCCGCGCAGCAGAAGGTCCCGCGCGAAGGTGTGACGCAGGACAGCCGGAGTTATTCTACTATCCAACCCTCGAGATTGCACGAAATCTATAAATTTTTCCCGGAACTGGCCTTCACTCCATCGCGGCTCGCCATGACCGCACACGACATAAACAGAATCTTCAAAAGACTTCCCCCGGATGCCGACCAAAGCCTCACGCGCTCGGCCCGTCAACGGGATCTCCCGCTTGCGCACCGTCAGGCAGCGCCGCTCTTCACTAATATCCGTCCACTTTAAGGCAACAGCCTCCGCCGCCGTCAGGCCAGTCAATAAAATAAGCTCCAGGCAATCGCGAAAAGATTCTTCACCGTTTAGCAGGATACTCCGTTCGTTTTCGCTGAGACACCGTGGAATCCGTCGCTGGCTCACCGCAAAAAATCGGGTATGCAGTGTTGGATTGTCGTTCAAATAACCCAGTGCAATGGCGTATTCAAGAACCTCGCGCAGCAAAAACAAGCTGAAATTGATCAGGCGCGGGCTGATATTTTTTTGTCCGGCGAGATGTTGCTTATAATCTTCAATAACCTTGGGCGTGACCTGGGACAAGGTTGCCGGCGCAGGCTGCCGGCTGTTGCGAAACGCGTCAAAATGTCCGGTCAACTGCCTCATCCGCAGGCAGGTCTTCGCCGGATGAACCGATGCCGCGCGCTCCCGGAAGTCATTCAGGAAAATATCGATGGGCACATCCCGGACGATGACCGTCATTTCTCCCTGACGGATTTTTGTCTCCACCGTTTCCAGCAGTTTCCAGGCGGACACTTCATCATCCCCGGCCTTTTGCTGATATTTCAGCCCTCGCGCCTCGAATTCAATGTAATAACTCATGCCGATTCTTTTGACGGTTCCCATAATCTTTCAGTAAGTTCCCTCGGACATCTCAAAATGTCCGACACCATAGATCTCTCCCAGCGGGATGACTTCCTCACGGATCCGGGGGTCCTGCCCATCCCAGCCTGTCTCGCGCAAAAACGGCGACCACCGGGTGACGCTGAGCAAAAACCGCGCCTCCTCGTCGAGGATGACTTTTTTTGCCAGAGTCAGGTTGACCTCAAACGGGCCGCTTTGAAAATACGATCTGAAATGCTGCGGATTGACACGGAACCGGGCGCGAAGTGTCTTTTGACCTTCGGGGAGAAATTCGAATTCTGCTTTTCCGATTTTTCCATGAGGCAACGGCTGCCGGTACTGCGTGACAAAGGCCTCGACGACGTATCGCCCCTCCAAAAAATTTTTAAAATCAAGTTCCACAAAAAATTCGATCCGGTCCGTCCATCCGTCCTTGTTGTCGTCAAAGCGTTCTTCCCGGAAAAATCTGGTTTTGAGAGTCGCCCGCCTGGCCTGATGAATGCGGTCCGCGCGTTTTTGCAGGTACTCCTCCCGCACGGTGGCGATCGCGCCGCTGGCCACAATCTGGACGATCAAAATCGTTGCCCAAAAATTACGGAAACCGCGCCAGAACGGCGGGAGGGTTATCCCAAAAATCACGCCCCAAACGACCGGAGCAAAATAATAAACAAAAAAAACCACCCACAGCCACGGAGACGGCATCGCGATCCATGGGGTCTGATGATAAAGCGGAATGTTAAAATGACTGGTCAGAATAACAAACGACAGGAGAATCAAAAAATAGACAAAGACGCTTCTCCCGGTCAGGAGAAACCACGTATCACCACCGGCAATGATCTGCTTTCGTTTGAGGCTCAAGCTTGTATTCTGTTGTTTATCATTGCGGTCATCCGGCGGGGTGTTCTTTGAAAGTTGCGGCAAAGGCCTCGACGATCTCCTGGTCGACCTGATCTTTCATTTTGCGGAGTTCCTCAAAGGCTTTGTCAGCCGTAAAGGCGCTCCGGTAAGAGCGCGTTGAGGTCAGGGCGTCATAAATGTCCGCCACCGTCAGAATTCTGACAAGGCGATGGATCTCCTCGCCTTTGATTCCGTCGGGGTAACCGTTGCCGTTGAGTTTTTCGTGATGATGTCGCACCAGGTCGCAGAGATTGCGCAACGAGCGGATCGGCTTGATGATCCCTTCCCCGATCTCGCTGTGCTTGCGCATCATGGCCATTTCCTGCTCCGTCAGGGGCCCTTCCTTTTTCAGCACCTTATCGATAACCCCGATCTTTCCCAAGTCGTGCAATTTGGCCGCGTCGCGCAGGATATGAAGATCCTCCGGGCTGAGGTTCAAATGTTTGCCGATCTGGACGACGAATTTTGCCACCCGGTCCGAGTGACCGCGGGAGTAAGGGTCTTTGGCTTCAACCGCGAGCGCCAGGGCCGAAATGGTTTCAAAATATGTCCTCTCGGCATCCTCATTCAGCCGCGAATTTTCAATGGCGACGGCCGTCTGCAGGGCCAGATTATGGAACAGATTCACTTCATCGTCCTCATACCCCTGCTCCGTGATCCGCCCCGACACCGCCATGATCCCGATCACGTTATCGTGGAGCACCAAGGGCGCGCAGATCATCGGCGCCTGAAACACCGATAACAGCGGGCCCGTTCGCGGAATTTTCTGGATTATTAACGGCTGTTTCGCCTGGATCACCGGCGCGAAAATTCCGCCATGAACCGGAATGCGGGCGGAGGCGTTGTCCAGATTCTTGCCGTAGTTCACCTTGACATAAAGTTCGTTACCCCCTTCATCCAGAAGCAGCAAAACGCCGAATTCCGACTGCAACGACTGCGTAACCGTCTCGATGATGAGGTTCAAAAAACTGTCAATATTTTCCATCGAAGAAATCCCCTGCCCCACACGGGAGAGGACCGAATGCAGCGTCTTTTTGGCCAGCTCCAGGTTCCGGATATTATCCTCAAGGCGGAAAATGATTTCATTGAAAGACCGCGCGAGGATCGCGATTTCATTGTTGCTCCCGGACGAAATGTCCTTGATCCTCTCCGCGCCCAGGATCCCTTCCAGGGCCTCGGTGTTTTGACGGGTGACCTCGATGAGCTGATTCATCATCGAGCGCATCGCCCAATACCCGACTCCGATTCCGACAAAAACCCAGATGAGCGTGACGCGGAAGGTGTTCTCATCAATGACAACACGGCCGTAACTGAGCAGCTGCCGGTAAAGATAATAGAGAACTCCGGCGGGGATGACGGACATCACAAAATAAAGAATGGTGAATTTTCTTAAAAGAGAGGTGTTTTCGAACGAAGTCAACTTTAACTTCTGGCGCATGACGGGATTCCAGTTTTGTGATTGGAAAATTGTCCCAATTATAACACAGCTATTGTTGAAAAGAAGTGTGAGGAGAAGAATTTTTTCGGAAGATTTTGTGACAAAAAAAACGGAGAGGTAGAGATTCGAACTCTAGGTGGGTTATACACCCACAACGGTTTTCAAGACCGCCGCTTTCAACCGCTCAGCCACCTCTCCTAACATTGAGCTTTATAAACCACCTCTCCCACTATCTCGGGATAAAAAGCTGGTGAAATATCCTGACGTAAATTTCTTTGGCCGACTCCAACGACGACACGAAGAACGACGAAAACGAAAATTTCGGGAAATTGACGCTGAGCAAAAAAGCCGCGATCACCAGCGTGAACAGATACGTCAAGCTCATCAAAAATAAATACCGCGCCTTGAAGACATTGTCGTCCTCCCCAAACTCGGCGTGGGCGCACGCGATCAGATGCATCGCGCCCGTAAACCCGGCAAAAAAAAGAAAGTAAGGTTCCGCCTCCGTGTACCTGAAAATCGAGACAACCACATAACAGGCCAACAGCAGAAGCGTGGGCCACAGCGGGATAAAGAGCGGGCCGACGGAGGACAAAAGCGGCACGGCTTTAAATAGATCGGCGATGATTTGCTGGCCCGACTGAAAAACCCCTTGAGGCGTATAAAAAAACAACTGCAACAGCGCATACGTGACAACCCCGGACATAAAAATATTTTGCAAGTGTCCCAGATGCGCCAATTCGTCAACAAAGCTCGGCGTTATCGTCATCACAAGCGGGATCAACACTATCGCGCCGAAGAATTGGATCATGCTTAAGAAAACCGCTTGCATAGGCCCTTTCGATTTTTCCGCAAGCCGCTAAGGCCTGGACATCTTTTCAAGACCGCCCATATAAGGCCGCAAGACCTCGGGGATGACAACATCGCCGGTTTTCGTCTGATAATTTTCAAGGATCGCGATCATGGTCCGCGCCAGCGCAACACCGGAGCCGTTGAGGGTGTGGACAAAACCGGGTTTTTTCGTGTCCCTGCCTTTAAAACGGATATTCGCCCGCCGGGCCTGAAAATCCTCAAAATTCGAGCAGCTGGAAACCTCAAGCCAGGTCTCCAACCCCGGCACATGCGCCTCCAGATCGTAACACTTCGCGGCGGCAAAGCTCAAATCCCCGCTGGCCAGCATCACGACCCGGTACGGCAGCCCCAACACCTGCAAAACTTTTTCGGCGTGCCCCACCAGAGATTCGAGTTCCGCATACGAATTTTCCGGACGGACAAATTTGACCAGTTCGACCTTATCAAACTGGTGAACACGGATCAGCCCCCGGGTGTCTTTGCCGTAAGACCCCGCCTCCCGACGGAAACACGCGGTGTAGGCCGTGTAGCAAATCGGCAGGTCCTCCTCTTTGAGAATTTCATCCCGATGCATATTCGTCACCGGGACTTCGGCGGTCGGGATAAGATACAGATCTTCTTCGGGAAGATGATACATATCCTCCTTCATCTTGGGCAACTGGCCGGTCCCCGTCATTGAGGCGGCATTGACCAAAAACGGCGGGAAGACCTCAACATAACCATGCTCGCGGGTATGCAAATCCAGCATAAAACAATAAAGCGCCCGCTCAAGACGGGCGCCGGCGTTTTTATAAAGGATAAAATTCGATCCGCTGATTTTAGCGGCGCGCTTGAAATCGATGATGTCGAGCGTCTCGGCGATTTCCATATGGGTTTTGGGGGTGAAGTCGAACGTCTTGGGAGTTCCCCAGGAACGGACGGATTTATTATTCGCCGCCCCTCCTACGGGAACCGACTCGTGCGGGAGATTGGGGATCGCAAGAAGACTGGTCGTGATCTGACTTTCGATGTCCTTGATCTGAGGATCCAACTTATCGATCTCGGCCGCAGTCGCCTTCATGGCCAAAATCTTTTCTTTGGGATCTTTTTTCTCTTTTAAAAGCCGGCTGATTTCGTCGTTGGCCGCATTGATCTGCGCACGCAATTCGTCGGCTCTCATCAATATCGACCGCTTGTGTCTGTCTAAGTCCAGAAGGGCGTTGATGTCGACCCTGGCGTTCTTGGCCTCCAGTCCTCGCGCGACAAGCTCTGCGTCTTCCCGAATGCGTTTGATATCCAGCATATTTCAACCCCTTTATATCTCGCTGCAAAAGAACGTCATCCCGGCGTCCTGAAGCATGATTTTCACCTGATGCAAGACCGTGCGGGCGTCGACCGGTTTGGCCAAATAATATTCCGCGCCAGCGTCATAACATTCGATCACGCGGCCGTCGACAATGCTGCCGGTTAAAAACGTGATCGGGATATGCTTGAGATTTTCGTCTTTCTTAAGTCTGATGCAGACCTCCTTGCCGCTTAATCCGCCGGGGATTGAAAAATCCAGGAACACCATACTGGGTTTCTTGTCCTGAACGAGCCTTAAACCCTCATCGCCGCTGCCTGCGGCAAAGACGGTGTAACCTTTTCCGGTCAGAATGCGGGTCATAAACCGGCGGTCGACCTCGCTGTCATCAACGACCACAATAACGGTTTTTTGATTATCAATTTTCCCTTTGCGATCAAAGAGGTAATCCAGTAATTTCTTAAGCATTCCGCAGCTCCTTCACTCGCCGGGTTTCCGCAATCACAGCCAACGGAAAAAATAAAAGAGAATTACCACGGTAATTCTCTTTTAGAATTGCAGAATTATAACAAAAAAAATCAGCTAAAGCACGTAAAACTTCAGGCCCCTTTCCCCGCCTTTTCGTCTCCTTTCCTCAGCCGTCCAAGAGAGATAAGGCCGGCCGCGAGAGACAACATTGTTGCCGGCTCCGGCACGGCAGCAGTGCCGCTGTCCGGTGTTTCCGTCTGGACCGGCGGATCCACAAAAAACCCCGGAGAGAATCTCCTCCCTGCCGCATCCGGCAGAGACAAGTGCTGCACGATCTGATTTCCGTCCCCCTCCGGCGAACGCGCCAACGACTGGTCATGCCCCGCCTCGCTGCCATAAACAATCTGATCAACAAGCTGGCCGTCCTTGTCAAACAAACTCACGGTGTCCCCGCTATTATTAAGAGAAAGCCCCCCGCTTGACGCCACCTGCCAGTTGATCCCCGGCAGCAGCGGCGCCCCGCCCCCAAAAATGACCAGAATTTCATCCGCGCTGAGAATCGAATTGACCGGGAAGACATGCCGCGGATTGATGCTGTCGTGCAAAGACCAGCCGGAAAGATCAACGGCGCTGCCGCCATTATTGAACAATTCCACAAATTCATCACCCGTGCTGGAGGTAACACCATCATTATTCGCATCCCCGCTCAAACCCACTGGCGGATCCGCCAGGATTTCACTGATAAAAACAAACGCCTCCGCCCTGGCCGTTAAACACCAAAGCATCCCCGCCAACAACCAACACCTCACCCTTCTCTTTGACCGCATACGAATCCCCCTCTTTTTTGAATTATTTTAACCTGAGTTGTCCTTGGGGTAGAACTGCGGGGAAAAAATGATTCCGGCCAGGCCAGGGGACTCAAAGCCTGCCGATAACTTCCTTGAAAGTGGCACATTTTTCATGGCCATGAGCGACATGGACCATTTGACATCAGAACGATAAACACCCCGAACGCCGCC
The DNA here is from genome assembly GCA_964361085.1 of uncultured Planctomycetales bacterium. GTDB lineage: Bacteria > Omnitrophota > Gorgyraeia > Zapsychrales > JANLHA01 > CAYHZK01. The sequence continues at coordinate 3,579 of CAYHZK010000053.1, read as the reverse complement.
GGGGGGACGCTCTGCCAATCCTTCGTTGATTTCAAGGCTTCGCACAATTGATGGAATTGTCCAGTTTTTAGTTGAAATTTTCTAGAGCAGCTCCGATTTATACGCATCACACACCCGCCAATTCTGTTTCAAGAATTTCTTGATTTTCATTCGGGGCTTTTGATTCGATTGTCTTTTGGTCAATTTTTATTCTCTGAATGACCCAAGGAATTTCATTGTAACCCTTCACAGTTCTAAAACTCTCCTCGGCATAAAGTAAAACTGACGCCAGCCATCTCTGAGACATTTTTGAGCTGCGGTAACGTTTAATATTCTTCTCGCAATGCCTGACCGTCGAGAATATGGATTCTATAGCGTTAGTCGAATGCAAGGTCTTTCTCAAAAGTTCCGGGACATTTAATCGATGAAGAGTTAATAATTCCTCGCCGGCTTCCTCCAATGATTTTGCACTCGATTCATTAATCTTCAAGAGCCATTCTTTTAATTGCCCCAACGCCTTTTTGGCATCTTCGTATGTCTTTAAATCCATCGCGTCTCTAAATCGCCGCTGAGCTTCTCGACGATATTTCTTCGGCAAATGACTTTGAATATTGCGGTCTTTGTGTATGGTGCAGCGTTGGTGCAATAAATCTTTCGAAAAGCGATCCTTTAATGCGCGGATAATTCCTTTGCCTCCATCGGTTACAAAAATAATTTCTTTGCTTAACCTTAACCCGCGACTCTCTAAATCCGACAAAAGACTTCTGGCGATCTCCGCGTTTTCTGTCGCTCCTTCCCACAATCCTAAAACTTTTTTCTTCCCCTTCTGATCCAGCCCCAAAGCTACGATAAACGCGGTTCCTCCTCGGTGTACTGTATCTAAGAATATCGCGAACGCCTTAAACCCACTTAAGTCTCGCTCCTGAAATTCTCTTAACTTCTTTATCCCTGCTTCCACAAATCGGCTAGATATGCTTGACGCGGATATCCCAAAGCCTTGCGCCAACTCCCCGACTGTTTCCCCATATTTTCTACCCGATAATCCTCGTAACGCCTTTGCCAACATCTCCTCGGAAAATTCCCCTGTTTTTTTAAGTCTCTCATACAATCTCAGCGAAACTTCTTTCCCGTTTTTCCGTAGCCGCGGATGATTCACTCTAACTTTCGAATGCCCTATATACACCGAACCTTTTTGAAATCCCCTCTTATGCAATTGCTGGCTGATCGGCTGATAATCTTCTCCCGACATCTCGTCTCGATCCATGATCATTAATGTCTCCGCGAATATCCGCCCTATTTTCATCATAGCCCCGTCGTAAACTCGTTTCCCTTGTTCAATCATCTGGCCTAGCTGTTCTTCGAGTATTTCTCTTCCCACTAATTCCTTAAACGCTTCCTTGCTTTCTTTCATTTCTTTCGTTATTTTGTTCATGGGGCAGTCCCTCCTTTTTGAATTGCTCTCCGACTATTGTAGTCGGCAAGAGGAACTGCTCTATTTAATTTCAACTAACTTTAGATTAACTCCCAATTGATCAATCATACGATCAGATTGGCCGCGTGGACACGGCACACAACGCTCTTTGACAATCTTTTATCCGTTCTTGCGCGTCATAAAAATGAAAATCCGGCGTATGAGCACCCTTCCTCTTGCGCTGGATATGACACCTCGGGTAAAATTTCCCTCCAATTGGCGGTCAGACCGCGGTAATCGCAACTTTTTTAGTGAAAAAGAATTTGGTTACCAATATGACGCAAATTCGGACGGTAACAGACACCTCCGGCAAATTTTCCCTCCAATCGACAGTCGATACGCGGGAATGCCTCGTCGAAACGCCCAAATTCATACATGTTTAATTCGGCAACGCTTACGATCAGAATTTGGACGGTAACAACTGCGGGCCGGTGACGAAGGACTGCACGGACATCAATATTATTTATTTTGCCCGAGCCTCATCAATCTTATAGCTTAACACCGCCTCCGCATCTGAAGTATTCATAACAGGGCTATCAGCATATACTAAAAAATAAACTTTGTCTGTGCCAATACCCCGAATAACCACGTTATTAACGGATAGATTCGGATTATTGGGACTATAAATTGTTAAATTAACTGATGTGTCAACCCGATAATCGAAATCATTTTTATACTTAATGCTACCAAAAATATATTTTACCTTCGAATAATCAAGATTTTGTTTGGCCAATTCTGATATCTCATCAAAAGAACTACCCGAGCTGACCCTGCCGGATAATGCTTCCGAATTTTGCAAATTGCCTCCTCCTATTTTCATCGGCTGGGGCTTACTATCCATTTGCGTTAAAGGCGGCGCTTCTATTGAAGGAATTAATTCATTTAATGTTTTCCGATTAAACATTTTTAAATCGATCTCAAACAACTGTTCGGGGTGCTTTAATTTAGAATATGGCAAGCTTGACATTGATCCTCCGAATGTATTCTGAATTAAACAAATTGAAATAATTGTTGTAAACAGAAATACTCTTTTAAAAGCTCTTCGCATTATTTCCTCCATTATAATCCAGCCCCATAAGAGCTGACAGAATTTAACCAGCCACTAACCTTATGCGGATCTGTAAACCCGAATTTGGTTAGATTACTTGGAGCATTTATCCCGATATATCTCGCTCCCCGAAGGGCAAATTCAGCACAATTGGTTGTAAGAGCAAAAGTGCCGGGGTTCTGACGAAAAGAACTAATTGCGTTATATTGATTTTGGTTAATTGCCCAACCACCATATGTCGGTTTATTAAATGGATTTGTTAATTGTGGCATCCCAAATTCATTATTAATCTTTCCCGCGCCGGTTTTCCCAAAAAACCAAGCGGATTCCTTCGCTCCTGTCGCAGGGTACTTTCCAAAAAAATCTACTTGATTATTCTGATAATCTGTTAAAACCATTCCAGTATGCCCATCTGTTGAAGCAAGGCCAAATTCGCCAATATTGTCTCCTAATGGATCGAGCATACTATTTATCTTTGATTGCTGCGCTGCATATTCAGAATTACTCATAAATGAACCATTCTCACGCCAATTATTAACTTGCTGGGAGGTAACAAAGCCGGTAGCCGCTCCAAAACCAGCGCCCCAAGCGGCACCTTCACCAATACTCGTTCCCATTATAGCTGAACTGGCAGCACCCATCGCTGCGCCTTGTACAGCAAAGGCACCCATTCGTAGGCCGAGATTTCCTATATCCCCTATGCCTAAGCCAGCACCTCCTAATCCAATTGCTATACCTGCTGCTAATGAACCAAATACCCTGCCGGGACTGGCTCCATTGGCTAAAGCTTGTCCAGTTCCAATAAGAGTATTGGTTAAACTATACGCCTGAAAGCCTAAGACGAAATTTCCACCAGTAGCGATAGTTGTGACAATACCAACCACTGCTGAAACAACGTGCCCCCAAAATTTTTTAAACCAACCATGCCCCGTGGGGTCTATATTATTAACGGGGTTATTATTTGCATACGTGTACCGGTTGAACTCTTGAGGGTTGCCTGGCCGCGGAATAATATTATCAGGCGTTATGAATCTCCCTAACGACGGATCGTAATATCTGGCACCGAAATAGTACAGCCCGG
>CAYHZK010000052.1:5932-13342 GCA_964361085.1 uncultured Planctomycetales bacterium | reverse complement strand
GACGCCTCCGCGCTCACTCGTCGATGCCTTGCATCTGGCCATTTTGCAACAGTCCATTTTTTGATCGGAAGAATCCGCTCAAACAGCGGCGTCTGTGTCAACGGACTGACGTACCGGTTGTAGGCCAGATGAATTTCATCGTATTCCCCGCTTAAAAACGCCGCAATCAGCTCCGCGCCGATCTTGCCGGCGCTGGCAAAATTCGGTTTCGCAATGGTGTTTTGATAGACCGTTTTGACCGCCGCCTTCTGCTTCAGCGCCAGATGCCCGCGCTTGCCGCAAAAACTCATTTCGATCGTTTGATAAAGTTTCCGGTGAGTTTTGAGCCAGGCGCTGACCTCGCGGATGAGGTTGTTGTTGAAGGCGCCGCACAAACCGCGATCCGCGGTTATCACGAGGATCAGGGCCCTGGCCGCCTTCGGACGCGGCGTCAGCAACGGATGTCCGGTCGAATGCGACGTTGCCGCCAGTCGTCCAATCAAACCGGTCAGGCTTTCGGCATACAGTTTGGCCTTGCGTTCCGCCGTCTGAGACCAGGACAGCTTGCTCATCGAGACCAGTTTCATGGTCTTCGTCATTTTTTTCGTGCTTTTCAGACGATTGAGTTTGACGTTGTACTCTTTAATATTGGGCATCTTCTTATGGTCCCGTGAAGCGCACCTCGTGAAGCGTGAAGCGAATTCTTAACGCTGCCCCTGGAAATTCTTTTTGACGCTGGTCAGGATGCCGGTCAGCTTTTGACGGACATCATCGGTCAGGATCTGTTCCCTGTTGAAGAGATCGATGAAATCCTCGTATCCGGTGTCCAGCGCCGTGAAGAGCTCCATCTCAAAGGCGCGGACATCCTTGACCGGGATGTCGTCGAGAAAACCATTGACGCCGGCGTAAATGATGGCAATCTGCTTGAGGACAGACAGGGGTTCATGCGCCCCCTGCTTGATGACATCCATGAGCCGTTCCCCGCGCTCCAATTGCCGCCGGGCGACCTGGTCAAGATCTGAGGCGAACTGGGCGAAGGCGGCCAGTTCGCGATATTGGGCCAGATCAAGACGAAGGGTCCCGGCTGTTTGTTTCATGGCCTTGATCTGGGCGTCCCCGCCCACACGGGAGACGGAAATCCCGGGATTGATCGCGGGGCGCTGCCCGGCATAGAAAAGATCGCTTTCCAGAAAAATCTGGCCGTCCGTGATTGAAATGACGTTCGTCGGGATGTACGCTGTGACGTCGCCGGCCTGGGTTTCGACAATCGGCAGGGCCGTCAAACTTCCCGCGCCCAAGGCATCGCTCATCTTGGCGGCCCGCTCGAGAAGACGGCTGTGCAGATAAAAAATGTCTCCCGGATACGCCTCGCGCCCCGGCGGGCGGCGCAGCAAGAGCGACATCTTGCGATAAGCCTGGGCCTGCTTGGTCAGATCATCATAAATGATCAGGGCATGCTGTCCGCTGTCCCGGTAATACTCCGCCATGGCCGTTCCGGAATACGGCGCCAAAAATTGCATCGGTGCGGGATCCGAGGCCGTCGCCGCAATGATGGTTGTGTATTCCATGGCGCCATGACGCTTGAGGGTCTGATAAATCTGCGCGACGGTCGAACGTTTTTGCCCGATCGCCACATAAAAACAAAAAACGCCCGCCCCCAGCTGATTGATGATGGTGTCTATGGCCAGCGTCGTCTTTCCCGTCTTGCGGTCGCCGATGATGAGTTCGCGCTGCCCGCGGCCGATCGGCGTCAACGCGTCGATGACCTTGATCCCGGTCTGCAGCGGCTCATGAACGTTTTTTCGCGCGATGATCCCCGGCGCTTTGACTTCAACGGGACGATAACTCTCGCTCAGGATGGGGACGTGTCCGTCGATCGCATTTCCCAAGGCGTCCACGATGCGCCCCACCAGCTCAGGCCCGACGGGGACGGAGACGATCTTCTCGGTTCTTCTGACCTCCTGCCCTTCCAAGACTTTTTTGTCGTCGCCGAAAATCGCGACCCCGACGTTGTCTTCTTCGAGATTGAGCGCCATGCCTCGCGCCCCGCCGGCAAATTCAACAAGCTCTCCGGCCATGACGTTCTTAAGGCCGAAAACCCGCGCGATCCCGTCGCCGACCGTGATCACCCGGCCGGTTTCATAAATGGTGGCTGTTTGCTTGAACTCCGCCAGCTGCTTTTGCAGGATGGCGGAAATCTCTTCCGGTTTGAGCAATTTTGTCATCGTTTACGTCCTGACGTGTTGAGAGTGGATAACCTGATGTCGAAAATAGTCCAGATGCGATTTGACGCTGAAGTCGAGGACCCTGTCGCCGGAGCGGATCTGAAAACCGCCGATGAGGGCCGGATCAGCGCCGGTCTGCGCAAAGACGTTCCGGTTCCAGCGGCTTTTCAGCCGTTTGCAAATGGCGTCCACCTGTTCCGAAGAAAGCGGCTGGGCGCTGATAATTGTGACCCGCGTGATGCCGGCGGCGATGTGATACAGATCCTCAAAGGCCTCGCAAACCTGCGGCAAGATCCCGAGCCGTTCTTTGCGGCTTAAAAAATGCAAAAAATCATAAAACAGCTCGCTGACCCTCGGTTGAAACAATTCTGTGAAGACCGCCTCCCTCTGCTCCGGAAGCAGCTCCGAATCCTCGCAAAACATTTCCAGATCCGGACAGGAGCGCAGCATCTGCAGCATCAGGCTCACATCCATGTGGATCATATCCCGGATTCCCCGTTCTTCCGCCAGATTAAAAAGCGCGCGGGCATAACGCCGGGAGGTCTTCCGTTCCGCTGTCAATTTCAAACCAAACTTCATGATCGCTGCCCCCTTTATCCGTGAAGCGTCCCACGTGAAGCGTGAAGCGAAAAATGAGAAGCCGCTTGATAAAATGGGCTAAATCTCATCGATCAGCCGGTCTACCAACTGCCGGTGCCCCCGGCTGTCGAGATTCTTGGAAATGATTTTTCCGGCCAGCTCAACGGCGATATCCGCGCTTTTTTCGCGCAGCGAGGCCTCCACGTTTTTCAGTTCGGCCTCAATCTCCCGTTCCGCGTTCGTCATCATGATCTGGGCTTCCTCTTTGGCTTTTCGGTCAATGACCTTGGCTAAGTTCATCGCGGTTTGACGCGATCTATCGACAACCTCTTTGGCCTCATGATCGGCCCGGGTCAAAATCTGTTTTCTCTTATGATCGAGATTCAAATACTCCTCACGCACTTTGTCCGCTTCTTCCAGGGAATTGCGGATAGTCTGCTCCCGGGATTCCAGGTTCGCTAAAATCGGTTTCCAGGCATATTTGGCAAGGATCCCGAGGAGGATCAAAAACGTGAACCACGTGAGAAAAAGGAGCTGCACGTCCGGAGTCAACAGGCCGGGCTGCTGCCGGGCGACTGAGGAACCGGTATCGACCTCAATCTGTTCCATCACTGGGGAATTTGCCATACCAGGATTGGTCAAATTTTATCTTAAAGCCATAAAGCAAATCACCGCGCCAAAAAAGGCCACCCCCTCGATGAGGGCCGCGGCGATCAGCATGGTGGTTTGGATGGTTTTGGCGGCTTCCGGCTGACGGGCAATCCCCTCGACGGCACTGGCACCGATTTTGCCGATCCCAATCCCGGCTCCCAGTGCGACCAACCCGGCTCCGATGGCCGCCATGGAACCGTGCATGATTGTTGCCTCTTCCATAATAATCCCTCCCGTGTTAACCGTTCATCGTGCTTTTTTCTGAAATGGTGCTGTATTATACTGACGACAAAAGTCAGTGTAAAGATGATTCTCCATGTTGTGGATGATAGGTATGCCCGATAAACACAGCGGACAACAGCGTAAAAATATACGCCTGCAAAAATGCCACCACGACCTCAAGCACGGCGATGAGCGCCGCCAGAAGGATCGCCGGGATCGCCGCGGCCCCTAAAAGCACGACCAACCCCAACAACGACAAAATGACGATATGTCCAGCCAGCATGTTCGCGAAAAGACGCACCGTCAGGGCAACGGTTTTGATAAATAAGCCCAAGAATTCCAGCGGGACAAGGAGAAATTGTAAAATCCCGGGCGCGCCCGGCGCCATGAGGCCTTTAAAAAATCCCGCAGGTCCGTTTTTGAGGACCGCCCCGATCGTCATAAAACAAAACGTGATGACGGCCAAAGCGCCCGTGACAGACACATTGGCCGTTGCCGTTGAAAAAACCGGGATCATCCCCATGAGATTGAGGCCGAGGATAAAAAAGAAAAAGGTGCAAAAGAGCGGCGTGAATCTCCGCCCGTCCTCCGGCCCCAGGGACGGGATCGCGATCTCATCGCGGATAAAGACAACCATCATTTCCAGAACATTGGTCAAGCCGGTGGGGACACGCTGATTTTTGCGGTAAAGGAAACAAAAAATGATGATCAAAAAGACGGCGCACAAGACCAGCATCAAACCATGCAGCGTCAAGAACGCCGGCAGCTTGACGGCGGGAAAAAACGGCAACTCCCACTCCGGAGCGTTCTGGACATGATGCATAATGTAATCTTTAAGGTCAAACGCATGGGAGTTGGCCGCTGTCATAATCCGATTAACCTAAAAGACGGGATAAACAAAATCCAAAAAATAAAACATTAACGATCAGAAGCATGCCCGACGGCATCATCTTTTTTGTCTTGAGAAGACGCTGCAAGAAAACAATGGTCAGGAGCCCGGCGACCACCGTTAAGAACAGAAATCCACCGGCAACGTCGCGGCGGATCCAAACGTCGCCCACAAGAACGAGCGCCCCTGAGACGCTCCCCATGATGAGCGAAATCCGGCTGCCGGCCTTCGCCCCCATGGCACCCCCTAAAAAGAGAAACAGCGCATAACCAATGACAATAATATGATCCAGCATGAATTTCACCTCTTTTTAAAAGTATCTCGTATCACGCAATTCGCATTTCGGAATATGCCATTGCGAATTATGTCCCGCCTGTTGCGAGACAAGAACCCCTGTCGACCGGCAGGGTTGCTTCCACCGTATCGGCCAGGGCCTTGATAAAACCCGGATGGCATTCCAGCGCCCGTGACATGCGAAAATCTGAAATTCCCGCCTTTTCCGCCACGTGCCGGTACTCGATATCGATTTCGCAGAGCGTTTCGATGTGGTCCGTCACAAACGAAATGGGAACAACGATCAGTTTCTTAACGTTCCGCCGCGCCAGCGCATGAAGAACGCTTTCCGTCGACGGCTTAAGCCACTGCATGGGCCCGACCGCGCTCTGATACGAAATGCTCCAATGTTGCGCTCGTTCCAATTTCCGCAAAACGCAGGCCGCGGTCTGCGCGATTTGAAAAGGATACAAATCTCCCTGCGTCAAAAAATACAGCGGAAGTCCATGCGCCGAAAAAATGATATAGAATTCATCCAGAGATTCCCCGGGCTTGAGCTGCGCCTGAATCCGGTCCGCGAAGGCCTGGATGTAATCGTCGTGCAGGTAATACGCCGGGGCCGACAAAAACTGCGCGCCGGGGTAAACTTTTTTTGTCGCCTCCGTGAGGTAAAACATGTTGGAACCGGTCGTCGCCAGCGAATAATGCGGATACAGACTCAACGGCAGGACAAATTTTTTCCCGGCCTTTTTGATCGCCGTCAACACGCCCTCCGCGAACGGCTCACTGTAGTTGAAGGAAAAAAACACAGGAACATCCCGTCCGCGTTCGCGCAGCTCTTTTCCCAGGGCCGCGGCCTGGCGCTGTGTCGAGTCGAAGATCGGACTGCCGCCGCCGATGAGCTGATACCGCCGTTGTGCTTCCTTAAGACGCAGGGTCACGATGAGCCAGGCAAAAAACGGCTGCAGGATTTTGGAAAGCGGAAATTTCATGATGATCGGGTCAAGAAAAAGACGGTGAAGGAAATCTTTGACACCGGCGACGTCCCGCGGCCCCCCCATGTTCAAAAGGACGACGGCCACATCCCTGTCGTCGGGTTTTGGCCCCGGTGCCGGCAAATTCAAGTCCGCGATGCGATCATATTTTTCAAGATCCAACGGTGTCATGCGGCGGCTGCGGTAACGGCTTCCGACGATCTGTCCCATCACGGCAAAAAAAATACAAACCGGGATAAAAACAGGGGAGGTTCCCAAACTGAGTCGCAAATAGATAATGACTGGGATTGAGGCATGAATCCAGAAAAACCACGAGGCTGAAAACTTTTGACACCCCTGCCGGACATACCCTAAGGGAATGTTAACAAAAAAGGACACAAAGGAAATCGTCCAGTAGGGGTGCTGATGAAATAACTCGACCATCACCGGGGAATGAGATCCGCCTCGCCGTCAATGGCGGGGGCTGCGAGATTTGCGATCCGGGTCATTTTATCGTGAAAATCCGTTAATTTCTCGTCGATAATGCGCTGCACCTGCGGCACGGCGGACTGGCGGCGCTGCAGGGTTTCGTCGATCATTTTGTCCAGATCATCGATGGTGCAAAGCTCAACATCGATCAAATCTGCGACAGCGGGATCCATATTGCGGGGAACGGCGATATCGACCAGGAGGAGTTTCCGGTTTTGCCGCAGCGGCATCACTTTTTGCAGCATCTCTTTTTCGATAATGTAATGCGGTGCCGCGACCGATGAAATGCAAACATCCACGTCCTGTATGATCTCTCTGAGGTCATACATGGAAACGACCGTCGCTCCGCATTCGTCGGCCAGACTCTCGGCTTTTTCGTGGGTGCGGTTCATGAGATAAATTTTTTGCAGCGGCCTGGCGCACATCTGCTTGATTGTGAGAGCGCTCATTTTGCCGGCCCCGATCACCAGAACAGATTTGCCGGTCAATGTCCCCAAAATCCGCTCCGCGAGCACGACCGCCGCCCAGCCCACGGAAGACCCGCCGTAGCTGATCTCGGTTTCGGTCTGGACCTTTTTGCCGGCCCGGATCGCCAGATTGGAAAGGATATTAAAGTAGGGCTGGAACATGGCCTTGTCCTGCGCCCTGGCGACAGCCGATTTGACCTGCCCTAGGATCTGTTTTTCGCCCAGGACCATCGAGTCGAGGCCGGTTGTCACATAAAAAAGATGCCGGACGGCCGCCTCACCGGTTTCAATATAAAAATAATCTTTGATGCTCTCTGAAAACGGGATTTTTTTGATCGAGCAGAGCAATTCAATGAAGAGCAACGGGGCGTTGATGTCGGCGATGACGTTGGCGTAGATTTCAACCCGGTTGCAGGTGGACAGGACAAAGGCCTCAACAACATCAGGCCGGTTTTTGAGCTCGCTCAACAGGAGGTCCTGGTGCGTGTCGGATAACGAAAATTTTTCGCGAACCTCGACCGGCGCTTTTTTATGGTTGATGCCGATGACGACAAATTGGGTCTGCAAGGCCATTCTCCTCTCGTTGGATGGCAAGTATAACAAAAAGCCCGTCAACAATCAACGATTCATTGGGTTTATTGCACAAGTTATCGCGTAAACGC
>CAYHZK010000052.1:0-5922 GCA_964361085.1 uncultured Planctomycetales bacterium | reverse complement strand
GCTGAAAAGGCGCAGGGATATTTCCTCCTGCCAATCGTCCTGCCTCTTTTATCCGCCTGCGACGGGGGGAATGAAAACAACATCGTCGCCGGATTTCAATTCCGCTTCCCACGGCTGGAACTCGTTGTTGATCGCGACGCGCAGCAGTCCGGGAGACAGCGTGAAGTGATGTTTGACTTTCAATTCGCGATAAAAATCACCGGCGGTGCGGGCCTCGGTGGTGACGGTTTCTTCGCTTAAGCCCCGCTGCTCGCGCAATAAGGCGAAATATAAAATATGCACAGTCTTTTTCATTCGCATTCCGCTTCACACGTCACGTGGCGCGCTTCACGGTGCTGTTTTTTTAAAATACCGGCCGCCTGGGCGTACTCCACGGAAGTATTGACGTTATGCAGGGCTTTTTTATCTCCGGGCCGCAAAAGCCGCGTGTCCGACTGGATCAGGATTTTTCGCGGGCAAAAAATCCCTTTTTTAAAAAATTTCTTGAGCCGCGCCTGAGCCCGGGGCTCATAAATCGCGCAGAGCGGTTCGGGCAGCCCGTCGTGACGGCTTTGATAGGCGGTCGCGATCCGTTCGGGGGCACGCTTTGCAATCAGCTCCGCCAAAATCTTTTTTGTCACGAACGGCAGATCGCAGGCGAGCACCAGCCACGCGGCCTTCGGGTTTTCCGCCATCGCCGAGAGGATCCCCCCCAGCGGCCCGATCCCGGCGAAACCGTCATGGTCATCAATCCGCGGCAACACCGTTTCGCCCTTGCGATTCCTCTGGTGCCTGCGTTTCGAAATGAAAACACGCTCGCACAACGGCGTCAACAGATCAAAGCAGTGTGCCGACTGGATCTTGTCGTGATACTGGAGCGAGGCCTTGTCCTTTTTCATGCGCGTGCTTTTGCCGCCGGCCAAGACCAGACCGAAAATGGGAGGAACACTCCTTTTCATGACGGGACCCATGGAAAAAATCGCGCCGATTGTCCTTTTCGGAACATCCCGCGCCCCGCCGGAAGTTCAACAAATCCTGCCGTCCCGCCGAGGGCCGCGTAATCGCCGGAGCCGGTGAACGCAACTTCGGTCGCGACCCGCTCTCCTTTCGAATTTTCCGCGACGCAAACCGGGAGAAACGCGGTCAGATCGGGGTGAGACGGCACCACCCCTCCCAAAACCACCCGGTAGATCTCGCCCGGCGCGCCGAACATGATCTTTTTTAAATATGGCAGCACGTAACGGTACGCGCACACCTGTGTCGAGACCGGATTGCCGGGAAGGGCAAAGACAACTTTCCCGGACTTCGCCTGCCCGAACCAAAATGGTTTACCGGGCCGCTGCCGCACCTTATGAAACAAAACTTTGACTCCCAATTCCGCGAGCGCCTCCGGCACAAAATCGAACTTCCCCATCGAAACCCCGCCGCTCAAAATCAGGACATCGAATTTTTCCAGAATGTTTTGAAGGCCGCGGAGCAACCGGGCTCGGCTGTCGTTGAAATGAAACCGGCGGGTCTGTGAAAATCCGTTAAGCCGCAGCGCGGCCTCGATTGCGTAAACATTAGACCGCCGGGCCTGATGCGGTTTGACGGGACGGTCGATTTCAACCAGTTCATCGCCGGTGCCGATGATCGCGATCTGAACCGGCGCGCTGACTTTGACGACCGCCTTCCCGACCGACGCCGCCACCTGGACCTGCTGCGGAGAGAGACGCGAACCCGCCTGAATCAACACCTCACCCTTACGGTAATCCTGAGCCCGGCGACGGATATTCTGAAAACGGGAAAGACGGATATCATCCTTTAAAACGGCCTGCCGGTTCACCATCTGGATCTGCTCGACGGGGACAACACAGTCGCAGCCTCCAGGCAGGACAGCGCCGGTCATAATTTCCAGGCAATCGCCTTTCTTTTTCAGCCGCAGGGCCGCGACCCCCGCCTTTTGGATCCCCGCAATCGGAAAAGACCGCGCCCCCTTTTCCCAGCGCTCAAAGGCGATGGCGATCCCGTCCATGGCGGAACGGTCCATCGAGGGCTGGTCCTGGTCGGCACAAATCGTTTCCCGCAGCACAGCGCCGTAGGCGTCCGCCAGTTTCCGCCGGACCGCCGGCTGAGGACGGGCCTCGTCCAAAACAATTTTTTCCGCCTCGGCAACCGTTATCATTTAAGAATCCCTTCGCCTATCCGTAATGTCCTTTTCAAATTCCTGAAGACCATCCCTCACCTTCGCCAAAAACTGCCCGATGGTCTTCGCAATCTCCGGCAAGGCCCGGGGACCAAACAACAAAAAGACCGCGAGAAAAACAATAACCATCTCCCCCATCCCAACCCCAAACATATCATCTCCGATCGTTTGCCGCAGCAATACGCCGCTTAAATTCTTCAATAAAAGCCGCAGATCCCCCCGAAAGCTTCAGGCTCATAAAATGATCTTCGCCTTCGGCATCCTTAAAAAAACTCACATGGCGATGTTTTATGAATTGCAAGCACAACACAATGCCGGCCAAAGTGTTTGTGAACACGAAAAAATATTTGAGAAAAACTTTACAAAGTTCAAATTTAAAAAAAATTTGCGCCCACAAAAGGATCCCCAGGACAACATACCCGGCCACAAAAATGACTGCGGCTAACGATCCCCATCCTGTTTCGCCAAATTCGGATTCTAAAAACATATTTTTCAAATCAGCATATTGATAATCGCGAGACACCTTACGGATCAGACTTTCATAGTTGACCGTAAAAACGTCGTCCCGCAGGAGAATTGTCCGTTTGCCAAAATAATCGTAAGGGAAATATTCGGTTAATCGCATCAGTAATTACTCTTGCAGTATTTTCTCCAGTCTCAACAATGCGCTTTTTCCATAGTTGTGAGTCAACTGCCGTAATAAAGGAAAATTTGCTTTTTTCGCGGAAATTTCAAGTGCACCGACAGCGTCCTGGATATCCCTGGCGCTTCCGGCGAATAACTTCATGGCCACAAAATCTTCAATGCCGACGACTTTTATCGAAGCCTTCATAAACGATACACTGACAGCCCTATCAAAGGCATCGTCACGCATCCCCCTGAGACCCATTAAAAGGTCAACACGGTTTTGAAATTTATCCCGAATGTTCACCACACAACGGATGGGGTCGCGTAAATCGCCTCGTCTCAGATCAACTTTCAGCCCTCTCTTTTTTAAAAAGGAGATCAACACGTTAAGTTTTTCGTCATTGGCTCCAAGGGAGATAACGGCGTCCGCGTCGAGACTGGCCCTGACCAAACCGTGGAAGGAAGCAGCAAACGCGCCCACGATCGCATAGCGGATACCGAGTTTATTCAACACGTTGATTGTGTCCAGCAGGAGTAATGCGGATTCCCCGGGGCCGTTGATTTTCATCGTTGGGGACGAATGCGCTTATGGTTTCTGACGGACGCGGACGTCTTGCGAAATGCCTGGCCGGCTTGATACAACTGCCGGATGAACCAGGAATGATTAAAGAAAGCGATCAGCCTCTGCTTAGGTTTCATGACGCTGGCAAGCTTGACTAAGGCCGCCTGATCTTTTTTTAAAATCCTGGATATCATGTGCGTAAATATATCACAGAAATAGAGAGCCCACAATTGTCTTCTTCCCGTCTTTTCTCATCTTTCTCCCAGCTAAAACACATCTTGGAAATAGTGTTGGCTTTTCTGATTCTACTTTTATATACTACCCCCATGCTTTCCATCCAGTCGCTGCGCATCGATTACGACGATACCCTTGCCGTTGCGGATCTCAATCTGGAAATCCCCGCAGGGCAGATTTTTGGTCTGGTGGGACCCAACGGCGCCGGCAAGACCTCGACGATCAAGGCGGTCGCCGGCATCTTGGAGCCCACCTACGGACACATCAAAATCGCGGGCCATGATCTTGAACTCGAACCCGAACAGGCCCGGCAGCGGATCGGGTACATGCCGGATTTTTCGCCGGTGTATGAAAATTTGAAAGTCTGGGAATACTGCGACGTCTTTGCCGCGGCTTATCTCATTCCCCGAGGAGAACGGTTGAACCGTGTGCGTCACTGGATCGAGCAGGTCAACCTGAAGGGAAAATGGGACAGCCTGGTTCGCGACTTGTCGCGAGGCATGCGGCAGCGGCTGGTTTTGGCCAAGACCCTTTTGAGCGATCCGGCCGTCCTCCTCCTGGATGAGCCCGCCAGCGGCCTGGACCCCATCGCCCGCCGGGAATTCAGCGAAATTTTAAAGCGCGCGGCGGGTCAGGGCCGGACCATCCTCATCTCCAGCCACATCCTCACCGAACTGAGCGATTTTTGCAATGCCGTCGGCGTCATGGAAAAAGGGCGCATGGTCGTCTCCGGAACCCTCGAGGATATCCGCCGCCGCATCGGCACCATAGGACAACTGAATATCCGATGCACCGCTTTGGATGACGCCGAAAAAAAACGGCTGCAGGAAACCCTTTCATCCTCTCCCTTGATCCAGGAGCCCAGGGAAATTTCGCCCTTGCAATTTCAGGCCGCCTTCAGCGGGACGCGCGAGGATGCCGCGCGACTCCTGGTCCAGCTGATTGCACAGCACATTTCAATTTCCGATTTTTATGTCAAAGAGGCGGATGTTGAGGACATCTTTTTTAAAATCGGAGCCAAAGAGGTCACATGAAAATCCTCGATCTGCGGGACAACGCCCTGTTTTTGCAGAACTGGCGCGAACGGATGCGGCTGCCGTCCCGGTTGTCGGGCATGATCCTCACGGTCATCATCACCGGCCTGATTTTTCTGAGCGCCTATCTAAATCCCACCAGAATCTATCACGGCGTTATCCCAAAGGAAATTTTCTGGCTCAATTCCGTCTTTTGGTCCATCGCCGTTTTTCAAGGTGTCATCCTCCTCGTTTTTGGGACCCTGGCCGCCGACAAGATGGCGCTGCGCGAACGCATGAGCGGCACGCTGGATTTTCACCGCAGCTCGCCCACCCGCCGGATCAACCAGTACTTCGGCCTCCTCCTGGGCGCTCCGTCGCTGGAATGGTTTTTATTCCTGGGGACTTTTATTGTCTCGGCGTGTTTATGGCCATTCACCACGATTCCGCTAAAAGCCTTTTTGCATTTTTATCCGGCCCTGATCCTGTGCGCGATTTTGTACCACTCCTGCGCGATCCTCTTTTCGGTCTCTGTGCCGCGCAGAGGGTTTTTGGGGCAGCACCGTTTGGGTGGTTTTGCTTTCTTACTGGTGCTTTATATCATGACCAGCGTTTTTTACTATTCCATGAGCCTGTCGATTTTTTTTCACTTAAGCTGGCTACCGGCCTACGATCAATTGTCAAGTGTCATCTTCGGGAGAAATAACACTTACAACAATCTGTGGGACACTGACCGTCTGAAGGCTGTCTACTCGCTCTTTACGGTTTCTCTGCCGCCGCTTGCCTTGCAGACAATCGCGCAACTGCCGGTTCTGATTTTTACCGCCATCGGCGTCTGCCGCAAAATCTCATTTCCGGAACGCCATATCCTCTCAAAAACACAGTTGTCGATCTTTGCGGCGACAATCCTTTTTTTGGTTGTCGGAAGCATTTACTCCTCGGTCTTTTATCACAACCCTCGTTACTTATATGCTCCCTCGCCGGTCAAAGAGATCCTTCCGTTTTATGTCATGCTCTGCCTTGTGCTCGGAGCGATCCAGGTCTTTCTGACAACGCCCAACCGGCTGCAATTCTTAAAAGGGCTGCAAAAGGCGTAGAAGCTCGGGTTAAAACAGCTCCCCATCGACGATGATTACAGCAGCAATATCTCCACGGTCGCCGCCTTTGCCTTCATCGCGGTTGTGATGTCGGGTGTTTTGAATGCTTTGATTCCCGGCGACTTGCTCAAGAAGGTGATCAGCCTGATACTCGTCCTTGGTTACGTCGGAACCCTGGCCGGGGTGCTCGAGGGATTCCGGTTGAGCCCGCACTACAAAAAACAA
>CAYHZK010000051.1:0-13418 GCA_964361085.1 uncultured Planctomycetales bacterium | reverse complement strand
ACCCCCCGGGGGGGCACCCCGCGCCGCGCGGGGGCGCAAAAACCCCCCCGGCAGACACCCGTCTGTCAAAAACGAGGTTCGGGGATGACGTCCATCCTCGTTTTTATTGGCGTAGCGTTGACGTCCTCCCCTTTGTTCGCCCAGGAGAGACTCCCTTCGTTTTCCGCAGATGAATTTTTTGACCAGGCCCTCGATGATTTGAAGGACAGCATGCGAGAGGCCGGCGAAAGCAATGCCGCGCTGTCTACGAAAAACCGCGCTTTACAGAAAGAGATGGCCGCGCTGGAGCAGCAGACGGCGAATTTAGAAAAAAAACGACTGCTGTTGCTGCAGGACTCCCTGCAGGTCGGCGACGCCATGAATCTGGACACGAAGAAAAAACTGCTCTCTCAGCGTCGGGCGGAGAATCTTTCAAGCCGGAAGACGCGGCTTTTGGACCAGCAAAAAAGTCTTCGGGAAAAAATCAGGCGGCAAGAATCGGGTCTTGCCGTCCAGGAGAACGTTGAAAAACTCAAGCTCGCCCTTCAGGAGATCCAAACCCGATTCGCGGAATCCCGGAAGAATTTTCCGCAGAAGACCCGAAGTCAGGAGCGTCAAAATCTTGATCAGCAGTTGCAGGCGAAGCCAATTCAGCTTAAGACCCGTCACGAAAAGATTGCCCGGCTGCGAAAGCGGATTGCGGAGTTGACTCCCGCGCATGATGCGCTGCAAAACAGCAAGACCGCGCTTTCGCAACAGGCGAATGCCGTCGATGAGGATTTGAAAATAATCCTCGGAGAAAGCCAATGGCTGGATCAGGAGATGAGGGATTTGGGGCGGGAGGCGTCGAAGGGGGATTTTCAGATCAGCCGTGATATTGCTCAGCTGAAGTCATGGCGTGAAAAGTTGAAAGAAAGCCTGGCGGAACTGAAGGGCGCCGGCGAGGCCATCCTCAGGCCGTCGCAGGGGCAGGAAAGGCAGTTGCAGGATTTTATCAATCGGCTGGAGAAAGAGCGGCAGCTGTACCGCCGGCAATCGCAGGCCCTGGAGCAGCGTTTTGCTCTCTCCACCGGGGGCAGGCCCGCAGGACAAGCCGTTTCGCAGAATGCGATCGCGGCACTCATGGAACAGCGTGAGCGTGTTCGCAAAGACGGTAAAGATTTAAAGGCCCTCATCGCCGAGAAACAGAAGCCGCGGAAAAAGCAGCCTCCCCCTTCCGGGAAGACAGCCGTTGAAAAAAAGAAGCCCCTTGCCGACGCAAGGAATTTCGTCCTTGAAAAAAAGGCGTTATCCCGTGAGATCATAGGGGTGGAAAAAAAGGCCGACAGGGCCCGGGCGGAACTTTCCGCATTACAGCGATCCCTCAGGGACACGATGAACATGATGAATCAGCTCAACGCGAAAAGAGAAATTTTAAACTGGCAATGGGCGGAATTCTCGTCGGAATTCGGAAAATTGAACGAGGAATCCAAAGTCGTGGAGGCCGAGGCCGGGAATCTCGTGGCGGAGGCGGAGGCGAACCGGGAGAATCTCAAGGAAGAAGTCGTCGGCTTAAAGTCGCGACAGGCCTTGCTGTCGGGTTCTCTGGAGGCGATTACGGCTAAATATGACGAAAAGGATTTCAACGCCTCCGGCATCAGTCCCGAAGAGGACGCTCAGTTGACGGAGTACCTGGCGATCCTCAAGCGCGAAAACACCGGTCTCCAGGAAAAGATGCTCGGCCTTCTGGTGCTGAGCGACAAGTTGAAAAGTTCCTCGCCTTGACAAGGGGAGGACATGGTATATACTTGCACTGACGGAACAGAGCCGTTGATGCAAAGGGTAAACCATTCGAAAGAGTGGGGCACAAAACTATAGGGCCCTCCCCCGCCGCAGGCGGACGGGCAGCCAGTTGCCATCAGTCAATCAAGGAATGAGCAAGTGTCCTATTCTTCGTCTGAGGAGTAGGATTTTTTATTGCGGGCTAAAAAAATTTTAATTGAATTGACACGGAAAGGAGGTGTGGTAGGATACGCTCACAAGTCAACCGAATAAGGGATGAGATCGTCGTCCAGAGCTTGCGATCAGAGAATAAACATCTTAACCCGTTATCATTCATTATTTCTCCTTAGATTTATTTTCTGAAAAACCTGCCTGTCTGATGATCCCTCATCCAATGAAAAGGAGGAGGGAAATGAAAACGAACAAGAAAGGTTTTACGCTGGTTGAAATCATGATCGTGGTGGCGATTATCGCCCTGCTGGCAGCCATCGCGATCCCCAACCTCTTGAGAGCCAAGATTTCGGCGAACGATTCTTTAGCGCGGAGTACGCTAAGATCGTTGTCCACGGCCTCGGAGACATTCGCAACAGCCAATACAGGTAATTATCCTACAACCATCACGTCGCTGACCGGCGCGACCCCGCCGTACCTCAATACCGCCTATTGCGGTGCTACATTGTCGGGGTATACCTTCGGCTGCACCATGGCGGCCGGCGCGTACACGTTTATGGCGTATCCCGTCACGGTTGGGACATCGGGTACGACGACGTATACGATCACAACAGGAGGTATTCTCACTCCGTAATTAACACAGTTCGCCTGCCGGCAGGCAGGGATCGTCATGGTGTAAGTTAGCAGACTCAATGGGGGGGCGTTCTGATAGCCCCCCTTTTTTTATCGCGGGAGAAGGACGGGAATAAAACGTATGCGGAAACAGCCGGAAAAAATTCATGAAATGAAATCCGAACAGCCCGGGGGATTTACCCTGGTGGAATTGATGATCGCGGCGGGGATCATGGGTGTCGTTGTGGTCGGGATTCTCACCGGATACGTGCGGTGCATGGAGCTGAATGAGGTTTCGGCCAATAAATCATTGGCGACGAAGGCCGCGAGGAGCCGGATGGAAGAGATCAAAGGCACGGCGTTTGCCGGTTTGGCGACTTCCTTTAATAGTGTCGCTTTTCCCGTGACGGGTTTTACCGGGATGGGGATCAGTTACGTGGACAGCCCGGACATAGAAAACAGGGAAGTTACGGTTTCGGTGAGCTGGAGACAAAAAAACGGCCGGGTGTACGGGGAGGATAAGGATCTCGACGGTGTCCTCGACGCCGGAGAGGATTTGAACGGCAATGGAAAACTGGACGCCCCGGTCCAAATCGTCGACCGGATCTTTCAAAGGTGAGCATGAACATAAACAGTAAAAACGGTTTTAGTCTTGTGGAGCTCCTGGTGGTGGTCTCGATCATCTCCGTGATGCTGGGGGGGATTTTTGTGGTTTTCTCGGCGGGGGAGTCATCGTGGTTTACAGCCGAGGCCGGTATTGCGCTGCAGGAAAGTTTGCGCCGGACGCTGGATCATGTGACGATGGAACTGCGCCAGAGCAAGACCTCGCAGATTCAGGTCTTTGACGGAACGGGACTCAACAGCAGCGATATTATCCGTTTTTCAATCCCCGTCATTTGCCATAACGGGGATACGCTTTTAGACGGCAGCGGCGATGTGGCGCAGTGGGGTGCCACACTCCGGTGGGGATGTCGTGACGCGGCATGCATGGACGCGGATGACAGCTGCACGACCGCCGACTATGAATATATTGAATACCGGCTCGCCGCCGGAGACCGTCTGGTCCGCAGGGTCCTGGATGGAAATTTTGATGAGGTTCGCGAAGACATTTTCGCGAACAACATGACGGATTTTCAGATCACGAACGGCTCGGTGTTGAGCATTCAGGCGACAGCGCGGGTCCCCACAGCGATGAATAGAGTTTTGACGGCGCAAACAACAACCAGTTTGTTTGTCAGAAATTGAGAGTCTCGAAAGGCGGTGATGCGTATGCAAAAGCGACACGCAGAATATCTCTCGGAAGAGAAGGGGGTGGCCCTCGTCCTGACGCTGCTGTTTGTCCTTGTGCTGACCATCTTAGGGAGCGTCTTTGTCCTGCGCACCGTCAACGAAAAAAACATCTCGGAACGCGAACGGCTTTTGTCTCAGGCTTTTTACGCCTCGGAAGGGGGCGGCGAGGCGGGGCTGGCGAAACTCGACGAGCTGATCAACACGGACCTGTTCAATACCGTCAATGATACTAACCCCAACGTCCTGAGTACGAAAGCCGAGCAGTTTGTTGCGACGAGCAACGCTCTGGGATTTTTGGTGGATTATGTCAAAAAGGGCGGTGCCGCTCAGTTGACGTTAAGCGGAAGTCAGGCGGTTTATTCGCAGGGCGCGACGGCGCTGGGCAGCGGGACATACAGTTATGATGTCGTGATCACTCAGAAGGGCACCCCGGTCACGATCACCGCTGATATGTGGGATTTTTCTTACTTTTACCAGATCAACGCCACGGGCGTTGTCAGCGGCATCAGCCGGAAAATTGTGTTGGCCGGCGACTTTATTGTGCGCGTTCAGAGGGATAATTTTGCCAAATTCGCGCTCTTCACGGATCATCATAGTATGCCGAGCGGTTCAACGGTGTGGTTCACCAACAAAACCAATTTCGCCGGGCCGCTGCATACCAATGAGCGTTACAGTTTTGCCTTTAATCCCAGCGGCACATTTCAAGGCACCGTCACCCAGCATCACACAACGGCGCGTTTTTATAATAATGGATTTCCCTTCCTGGCCGATGCCTCGGCGAACGGTACAATCGATGTCCCCGTCTTCAATTCGACCTACACCCGGGGGGAAGATGAAATCGTCCTTGCGTCGTCCGTTCAAAAACAGGACCTCTCCGATCAGGCGACGGGTAATCAGGTTTTTACCGGGAGCGGGATTTTCGTCGCTAATAACGGCACGGCCCTGACGGGCGGCATCTTCGTGCGGGGCAACCCGACAATCGCGATGTCCGTCGACGGCAGCAACAATGCCGTCTATACGATCACCCAGGGGACGACCATCAAGACAATCACGGTCGACCAGACGAACAATCAGACGACGATCGTCACCTCCGGAGGAGGCGGAACTGTATCTTATCAGGGCCAGCCTGATGGTGTCGATGATCTGGGGACTATTATTTATGTGGACGGCACTGTCTCCGGTCTTGAAGGGACTGTTCAAAAAGATACCGAGGTGACCATTTCCAGTGAATTTGATATGGTCATTTCCGATCACATCCGCTACAGCGACTATAATCCCGCGGTGGGAACTCCCGGCGCCGCCGGTTATATCCCGCCCAACGCGGACGATAAGAAAAATTTGCTGGGGCTGGTGTCGTGGGGCGGGAATGTCCGGGTCGGCACCACGGCCCCCGATGATCTTGAGATGCACGGCATTTTTATGGCGCGTAACGGTATTTTCACGGTCGATAGTTATGATGATCAGACGGTCGGTCCTCGCGGGACGGCAACCCTGCTCGGGGGGGTGATCACGCAGTTTTACGGCGCCTTTGGCCTGTTCAGCGGCAGCACCGGGGCGCAGCTTTCCGGGTACGGGCGCAATTTCGTCTATGACAGCCGGACTTTGCTGGGGAAGTCTCCGCCGTATTTTCCCAGTATGAATACCTTTATCGCTTTCACCAACGACATAACGGACAAGGTGGCCTTTCAGGAGGGCGGCTTCTAAAGTCTTTCCATGGCTGCGGGGGAAACCAGAACTGGGGGTTGGCCGGCGGTTGTTGTGATCGGCCTGCTGCTCGGTGTTAATTTTTTTTTGAATCACTGGATCAAAAAGGAGCTTAAGGTCGCGGCTCCGCCTGAACTGGAGGCGTCGCCCGTTGCGGATCCTGAACACACGGATCCTTCCGGGGACCCCGCAACGCTGGAATTCGATCCCGGGGAGAACATGGAAATGAAAACTTTTTCCGTCGACAAGACAGAAAAAGAGCGGGAGCGGAAACAGGAAGAAAAAATAATTTATGAATTGCCTATCTCGGAAAAATATCTGCTACAATAACTCCGTCATTGATCTGGAATGCCATGAAAAAATCCTCAAATTCTAATTCTCCTGTCGTCAAACGGTTTTGGCCGGCGAAGGCCGCTCGCCCTTCAGTTGGTCTCGATATCGGCATCAGTTCCTGCCGGCTGGTTGAGATTGTCAAAAAGGACAAGAGTTATGAATTTGTCCGGTCCGCAAATGAGCCTATTCAAAATGGAGACGCCGCCGCCGCCATCCGTCGTCTGATGACAAAAGCGACACCCCCGGTCGTGGCCCACGCCTCGGCCGTCGCGGGGAAGGGCACGTTGATCCGTTTTGTCGATATGCCCCAGATGAATCAAACCGATCTTAAGAAGTCGTTTTCCCTGGAAGTCGATAAATATTTTCCGTTTCCCAAAGACCAGATTTACACGGATTGCTGCATCATCGATCCTAAGATCAAGGACAACAAGATGTTTGTTCTTGTGGCCGCGGCCCGCAAGGAGTTGATCAACGACCGGATAAAACTTTTGGGCGACGCGGGATTGCAGGCGGATTTTATTGCCCTCAACTCAACGGCGATTGCCAATGTGTTGAATGTTTTGGGCTCGCCCGACGCCGCAGAGGCCCCGGCCGACAAGTCCTCCGGGGCGGTTGCTGTTTTAGACACAGGAGAAGCCGTCAGCAATTTGCTCATCACTGTTGATAACCGTCCCCGTTTTAACCGGGATATTTTTATCGGCGGCAGGGATTTTACAAAAAGCATCAGTAACGCGTTGAGGGTGACCCGGGAGGAGGCCGAGAAACTGAAAAAGACGCCGGGACCCCGGACGGAAGAGGTCAAGGGGGTCATCGAATCGACGATTTTTGATCTTGTTTCCGAAATGAAATTATCGTTTGATTATTTTGTCACCGAGAGCAATATTGCGATTTCACGCCTTTTATTGACGGGAGGGAACTCGTTGCTGGAAGAATTGCCCGACAGCCTGGCGAAGCATCTGGAGATTCCGGTCAAAACGTGGGATCCGCTTGCGCGGTTAAAATCAGCGGCCGGAGCCGCAACAACAGAGCCGACGGAGCAGGGAGGCACCTGGGCGGTGGCCTTGGGGCTGGCCCTGTATGGTTGCCATGATTGAGATCAATTTGGTCCCGGAGCAGGTCCGCAAAAAACGCCGCAGTCTCGCGTCGGCGGCTGTGAGCCGGAGTGTGCCGACGGCCGCGGGCATGGGTCTTGTCGCCGGATTTCTTGTCTTTCTGGCGATTGCGTCGCTGGGATTGCAGTTGTTTATCGGGGAACGGATCAAGACGCGCAATTCCCTTAAACAGGAAATGGACAGTCTCGGCGGCGCCAAGACGAATGTGGACACATTGATTAAAGATGTCAGGGAAGCCCAGGGCCGCGTGAAGAATTTTGAAGAGGTGTTTGGCGGGAAAAAAGTTGCCTGGGCGCCGAAACTTAATGAAATCAGCGAAAGCCTCCCCCGGGGGGTGTGGCTGACGAAAGTGGCTCTGGAAGACAACACCCTTGTCATCCAGGGCAGTTCGGTCTCCAAGTTGAGAACGGAGATGAGCGATGTTCACAGTTTTACGGCGAATTTAAAAAGCAGCAAAAAATTCATGACGGATTTCAGCAACATTGAAGTGGGGTTGATCAAGACAAGAACGATTGAGTCTTTGCCGGTCGCCGAGTTCACGATCAAGGCGGATTTTAGAAAATAAACATGGGCGCTCTTCCGGAACAGATGACGAAAATGGTTTCCAGGATCAATGAGAAGAATCCTTATCTTCTGGCCGGACTGCTGGCGGGGGGTATCAGTGTCGCGTATTATTTTTTGTTTCTCCAGAACAAGATCAACGAGATCAACACCGTCCAGACGGAGATTTCCGGTTTGCAACAATCGGGGACAAGCACAAAGAGCGACATCGACCGGTTAACCCAGTACGAAACTGAATTGAAGAGTCTGAATGAAAAGGGCGAGAAACTCAAGGTCATGATCAAGACCAAAGAAGAGGTCCCGGTCATTCTGGAAAATGTTTCAAAGATGGCCGACCGCAACGGCGTTACGATTGAACAGATCATGCCGGATACGGATAAAGGAAAAGTCGTTTTAAAAAATAGCGAGGGGAAATACATCGCCGTTCCCATCGTGATCGGGGCCAGGAGCGGTTATCATAATTTTGGCCGTTTCATGAACCAGCTGGAGACCGAGGGGATGTTGACGATCCCGGATTTTGCCATCATGACCAATGATAAAGATAACGATCATCATTTGATCAAATTGATTTTGCATGTCACGATTTTTGAAAAGGCCGAAAATGCGACGGACAAAACAGGTTCATAATAATATGATGGTTCGCGTGGCGGCCGTGATCGTTTTTGGGGCTGTGGGATCTTCAGCCTGGGCCAAAAAAACCGGCCAGGCCGGGGATTCCAACCAGGGGCAGCCGTTTGTTTATGAGGATCGCGGCAAGCGGGATCCTTTCTGGAAACTCATTGGCCCCGGGGGGGTCATCGTCAATTATGAGAAGGATATCCTCATTTCCGATATGGCGCTCGAGGGCACGGTGGTGGAAGCCAGCGGCGACAGCATCGCGATCATCAATGGGAATATTGTCAAGCTCAACGACCACATGGGCTTGTTTATCATCAAGGAAATAACACCAAATGCCGTTATCTTGCAAAAAGGACAGGAGCGTTTTACGCTCAAACTCAAAAAGGAGGAATGACATGTTGATAAGATTAACGGTGGCGTTATTGATGGTTGTCTTGGCGATGGCGCCGTCCTACGCCCAGGAACAGCCGGTCGAGCAAGCCCAGTCCGTCGAACAATTTGAACCCGGTGACGATGTTTCCGGGGAACCCGTTTCAGACGCGATCCCGGAAGCGGAGAGCGAAGAGGTCTCCGCGAGCGGAAACGTCAGCCTCGATTTTCGTGACGCTGATGTCCAGAATGTGCTGCGGATCCTTTCGTACAAAAGCGGGGTCAACATCGTCCCGGGGCCCGAGGTCACAGGGCTGGTGACGATCAAGCTCAAAGATGTTCCCTGGAAGCGCGCCCTGGAGGTGGTTCTGGAGACGTATGGATACGGTTATGAGCAAAAAGACAATATCATCACGGTGACGACGATCGAAAATCTGAAAAAACGGCGTGAAGACGCGCAGTTGCTGGCTGATCAGGAACCGTTGATCACCCAGACATTCGTCTTGAATTATGCCAAAGCCGGAGACATCATCTCCTCGATTGAAAAGATGAAGACGGAACGCGGCAGCATCAATTATGACGCCAGAACAAATTCGCTGATCGTGCGGGATATTTCCAGGAATGTGGATTTGGTCGGAGGGGTCATTGCCGACCTGGACAAGGTCACGCCCCAGGTCTTAATCGAGGCGAAGATCGTCGAGACCACCTTGAGCAATACAGAAAAACTGGGGATCGAGTGGACGACCAAGGTCTCGGCAAACGCCGCCAAGCGTCCCGTGATCTGGCCGTTTACCCCGAATTCGGACAAAGCCAGCAAGTATCTGAATACGGACTTCCCGGCGGCAGGGGATTCAACGTTCAGTTATGGGACCATTGATTTTCAGCAATTGCAGGTCATCCTGGAGTTGCTGCGGTCGAGGACCGATACCAATATTTTGTCCAACCCCAGAATCGTAACGCTCGACA
Source organism: uncultured Planctomycetales bacterium (assembly GCA_964361085.1). Lineage (GTDB taxonomy): Bacteria > Omnitrophota > Gorgyraeia > Zapsychrales > JANLHA01 > CAYHZK01. The sequence continues at coordinate 3,942 of CAYHZK010000051.1, read as the reverse complement.
ACAAAACAGCAAGGATCGTCGTCGGGAAAGAATATCCTTTCCCCAATTATACGTATAACGAGGACCAGGCCCGGTATCAGGTGAGCGGGTGGGAGTATAAGGACATCGGGGTCATTTTTGAAGTCACGCCTCATGTGAACAGCGCCGGATTTATCACGCTTGATCTGCAACCCAAAGTGACGGACATTTTAAGCTTTGTGACGGTTGAGAACGCGGTCGTGCCGCAATTGAGCAAGGAAGAAGCGACGACCACCGTCATGATCAGGGACGGCGAAACGCTGGTGATTGCCGGTTTGATCAAAGATCAAGTCTCGGACACGCGGAAGAAAACTCCAATTTTGGGGGACATTCCTCTTCTGGGGCTTCTCTTTCAAAAGACGGAAAAGACTATCACCAAGACAGATATGCTGGTGTTTTTGACACCGCATATCGTGACCCCCGATAACGCCGTTCCCCCGACTCCTCCGCCCGCCAAGTAAGAGAGGACACAGAGATCATGGGAAGGGAGGCTCATCCCGTCCGGCAGACCGCCAGGGCGGGATGGCCTTCGTTGTGATTCATCATGATCGCGCGTCCGCAACATTGGAAACCATTTTAACAAAGAGGTGACAACGTGGGACGAGAGATTTTAGTTCACATTGCTCCCGGTGAAACCCAGGGGGCCGTCATTCAGGACGGACGTCTGGATGATTTTCACATCGAGGTGGAGCATCATCAATCGATTTTAGGCAACATTTATAAAGGGAAGGTGGAGTCGATCCTGCCTTCGATCAACGGGGCGTTCGTTAACATCGGGCAGGAAAAGAACGGGTTTCTTTATCTGACCGATGCCGTGAACCCCGGGCTGGAAGAAGAACTCCCCTCGCCTCAAAAGTTCTTTAAAAAGATTTTTAACCGGGGCGACAAGAAAGAAAATGCCGTAAACATGAAGACGCTCCCGCTGAAGGAGGGGCAGGAGATTCTGGTGCAGGTTGTCAAAGATCCTTTCAGCACCAAGGGCGCCCGGCTGACAACCCATATCTCCCTGGCGGGACGGTTTATCGTTTACATGCCCTACGACAAGCACACCGGTGTTTCAAAAAAGATTGAGGATCAGGAGGAACGGCAGCGGCTCAAGGGGCTTTTAAAGGATCTGGATTTTGTTAAAACCGGCGGGTTCATCATCCGGACGGCTTCGCACGAGAAAGGTGTGCCGGAATTGATCCGCGACGCGAAATTTCTTTACAAAATCTGGCAGCAGATCGTTAAGCTCGCGGAGCAAAAACAGGCGCCGGCGCTCATTTATAAAGAATATGATCTGATCTGGAAAATCGTGCGCGATTATTTCAGCGAACATGTGGAAAAACTCATCATCGATTCCGAAGAGGAGTGCCTTAAGGTCAAGAAATTTGTCGCCAACCTGATCGGCAAGGAGGAGGTTGAGAAAGTCCATTTTTACAATGACCCGACTCCGCTCTTTGAGTCCAAAGGTGTTTCGGAGGAATTGCAAAAAATTTATGATACCAAGGTTTACCTTAAGTCCGGCGCCTATGTTGTGATCGAACCGACCGAAGGGCTCACGGTTGTGGACGTCAACAGCGGCAAGTTCAAAACGCGCGCGACGCCGGAAGATGCCGCTTTTATGGTCAATACGGAAGCCGCTCCCGAGATCGCCCGCCAATTGCGCCTGCGGGATGTGGGGGGGATTATCGTCATTGATTTTATCGACATGAGCCGTGAAGGACACAAGCGCAAAGTCATCGAAACCCTGCAGCAGGAATTGACCCGCGATTACGCCAAGACGGAGGTCAACCGGATTTCGCCGCTGGGACTGGTGGAAATGACCCGCGCCCGGACCGGAAAGACCCTGGAATCCATCTCCTTTGCCCCATGCCCCTACTGCGACGGCCGCGGCAAGCTGAAGATCGAGTAAAACGGCGGGGAGAAATTTATATTGACTTTTTTAAAGAATACGATTTAATGGTGTATTCATAATTCGTTGAAATCCCATAAGGAGGCGTTTATGTTCGCGATTGTGAAGATCGGTTCCACACAATATAAAATTTCCCAGGGGGATTTTATCCAGGTTGGGCGTCTTAAAGAGGAAGAGGGAAAAAGCATTGCCCTGGATAAGGTTTTGCTCCTTGCGGACGGTGATACTGTCAAGATCGGGCAGCCGTATCTGACGGATGTTAAGATCACGGCCCAGGTGGTCAAGCACACTCTGGGAGAAAAGGTGTTGGCCTTTCAATACCGCCGCCGGAAAGAATCAAAACGCACGGTCGGTCACCGTAAGAAACACACCGCTTTGAACATCACTCAAATTGCTGCATAACAATTATGGCTTTTGTCGATGAGGCACGGATTTTTGTCAAGGCCGGGGATGGCGGCAAAGGATGCGAAAGTTTTTACCGGGATAAATACACCCGTTATCCCAGGCCCGACGGCGGCGACGGCGGTGACGGCGGTGACGTCATCTGTCTTGCCGATAAATCCATTCATACCTTATTAGATTATCGTTTCAAACAGCATTATGAGGCACAGCGCGGCGGCCACGCGAGCAGCAAAAACAAAACGGGCCGTTGCGGCGAGGATGCTGTCCTCAAACTCCCCGTCGGCACCATCATCCGTGATTACGATACCAAATTGCTCATCCGGGATCTTGTTGAGGATGGCGATTCGGTTGCGGTGGCAAAAGGCGGACACGGCGGCCGCGGCAACAACAAAAACCGTACCCCCGCTCCTCCCGGCCAGGGCCAGGCCAGGACCATCCATCTGGAACTGAAACTCATTGCCGATGTCGGGATTGTGGGATTTCCCAATGCCGGCAAATCCACGTTGATTTCAAAAATTTCCAAGGTTCGCTCCAAAATCGCCAGTTATCCATTCACAACCCGTCAGCCGATTTTGGGGGTTGTCGAAACCGATGACCACTTTCATTTTGTCGTCGCGGATTTACCGGGGCTGATTGAAGGGGCCCATGCCGGACGGGGCTTGGGCGACCGGTTCCTCAAGCATGCCGAGCGGACCAAAATCCTTTTGCATCTGATTGATATGGCCGGAAGCGAAGACCGCGATCCCCTCGATGATTACGAGAAGATTGAAAATGAATTGATGCTTTACAGCGATCAGCTGACTCTGAAGAAGCGGTTTGTGGTGGCGAACAAGATGGATCTTCCCGAAGCGGCCAGGAATCTGCGAAGGTTCAAACGAAAATACGGCAAAGACATCATCAGCATTTCGGCCCTGGAAGGCAAGGGCTTAGAATCGCTGGTTGAAAAGATGAAAGACATTCTTGTCCATGACACGCCAATTCCCCCGTCCTGTTAAACGTATCGTTGTCAAAGTCGGTTCGAGCGTCATCGCGACCTATACGATGAAGGCGAGAACGGCGCAACTGAAGTCCCTGGTCGCGCAGATGAGCCGTTTGAATCAAAACGGCATCGAGGTGATTTTGGTCAGCTCGGGCGCGATCGTCCTGGGGATGGGAGAGCTCGGCATCGGGGCCCGGCCGTCGGATCTGGCCTCGCTGCAGGCCATGGCCGCCGTCGGGCAGGCCGTCCTGATGAAGACGTATAGCGATCTTTTTAAAAAAGCCGACACCCAGTGCGCGCAGGTCCTTTTGACGTGGGACGACTTTGATTCCCGCGCCCGTTACAACAACGCCCGGCATACCCTTGCCGCGATCCTGAGCCACGGCGTTATTCCCGTCATCAACGAAAACGACACGATTTCAACCGACGAAATCAAGTTTGGGGACAACGACAAGCTGTCGGCCCTCGTCGCCGGTCTTGTGCATGCCGATCTTTTGGTTCTGCTGTCCGATGTTGAGGGCTTATATGACAGTCAGAACGGCGAAAAAAAGATCTTCGCGGAGGTCAAAGAAATCACGCGCGAGATCGAAGGGGTCGCCTCCGGCACCACAAAGAAGCACATGTCCCCCGGCGGGATGACGGCCAACCA
>CAYHZK010000050.1:0-13526 GCA_964361085.1 uncultured Planctomycetales bacterium | reverse complement strand
TGGTGACGTTGTGCGCCTTGATCCGGATCAACTTTGATTTCTTGAGCGCGGCAAATTGACGTGTCACGGTTTCTCTGGCAAGTCCTAAACGGCTCGCAATTTCTTCATGGGTAAACGGCAGTGGGACGCAAGGGGCTTTTTCCTGCGTGTCTTCTCCCGAATCCAGCATGTCCAGCAAGAATTTAACGACGCAGCGCTGCGGGTTTTCGAGCGAGACCTGCTCGATGAGGGAACAGAATTTGCACAACCGTTTTGCGAAAATATCCGTCAGCGATTTGGCAAGATGGGAGTTGTTTTTGACCATCCGGACGTAATGACTTCGGGCCAACGTCCAGACCGCGCCGTCTGTGAGGGCCTAGGCGGACGATGAACACGACCAGCACGGATTCCCGGGGTTGCAGGCACAGGTATCGCCCGGCAGCAGCACCTCCAGGATCTGCTCCTGTCCGCTGGAGGACATCCGGAACACCTTGATCCGTCCGGACTTGACAATCACAATCCGCTCGCAGACCTGTCCCTGCTCAAAAAGCAAGGTCCCTTTTTTGAAAGACTGTTCGGTTAAAAGTTTGGTGAGAGAATGGATATCCTCGGCGGGAAGGCCCTGGAAGCGGGGAATGTCTTTGATTTCGCAGTCATTGGAGGTCATCATGGTTGATCATTAAGCAGGTGTTTGCCCGCGGGGGTTACGCGCTGGAGAGTCTCCCCACTGCTAAAAACGATTTATTTATCCCACAAAGCCGACTGCGTGTCAAAAATATTTTTGATTTTTCCGCTGCTTTTTCGGATTAAAAAACGACGGCAATGCTTGAGGATGACTAAAAATAGAGTTTCATTCTTTAAAGGTGCCATAATTTCCGGAGACGTTCTTGGACTTTTTCAAGTCTGTGTTATACTGCTGCTAAACATTTTAACCTCGAAACGGCCGGCCATGTTTACCTACAAAACTGTGATCAAGTTGCACGAAACCGACGCGGCGGGCCTGCTGTTTTTTAGTCATCAGTTCAAACTGATGCACGACGCTTACGAGGCGCTTTTAGAAAAGATCGGCTTTGGCTTCCCGGCGCTGCTGCGCCAAAAAGACTATTTCCTTCCGATCGTCCATGCCGAGTCCGATTATAAAAAACCTCTTTTTGTCGGCGACCGCCTCCGCATCGAGGTGACAGTGGCCAGTGTCGGCAGGACGTCTTTTTCGTTTTCCTACCGCATTCTAAACGCGAAAAACATCCTTGTTGGGACCGGAAAGACTGTTCACGTCACCATCGACAAAAAAAAACAGCAGAAAATTCCTCTCCCCCCTGACATGCGCCGGGCGATTGAAGGATTGCGTGAAGCGTAAAGCGAAAAAGCTGCCGTCGAATTTACTGATAAAAACGCACGGGGATTTTATAGGACGGGAGCATTCTGCGAAGAGCGCTACGCAACGCCGCCGTGGCAATCCGTTTTCCTGAACTTGTTTTTAAATGCGCAACGGGGCGGGCGCCGAATTCGATGTCCTTTTCCGGGATGACCACGGCCTCGCTGACCAATCCCGTGGCGAGCAAAACCTTTTCAATCTCCGCCGGATCAATGTTTTCTCCGCCGGAGATGAACATCCTGTCTTTTCGTCCGGTCACTGTTAGTCCTCCTGTCCTGTCCAGTGTTCCCAGATCGCCTGTGGCAAACCATCCGTGCTGGTCCGTGGCCTTCGTGATCTTCCCCTCTTTCCAATACCCCCGGAACAGCGTCTTGCCGCGGACAAGGATTTCCTGGTCTGAAGACATCTTCAGGTTCCTGTAAGGAAGGATTCCGGCCTTGGGGATGTTCCTCAAGGTTTTTCGAAAGTTCGGGCTTGTTGCAACCTGCGAAGCCATTTCGGTCAGGCCATAAGTGATATGGATCGGCAATCTCAGTTGAAGCGATTTTTTAAGCAGGTCTTCCGCAAGCGGGCCGCCCCCCAGCAGGATGGCTTTCAAACCCTGCAAGGCTTCGACGTCATTGTTGTGCTTCAGGAGTCGGAAAAGTTGTGTCGCGACCAGGGAGACATGGGTGACGGAGAATCTTTTGATGACGCCGCCGATGGGATCGTGCTGTTTGGAAAAGACGATCGCCCCCCCCGCCAGCGCGCAGCGCCAGACAATGCCCAGTCCGCTGACGTGGTACAGGGGCAAGGATAAAAGCCAGCGGTCGCCGGGCCCAACGGGAATATTTTCATTGGAGCCTTTGGCGTTGAAATAGTGATTGCCGAGGGAATGGACTACGGCCTTAGGCCGGCCCGAGCTGCCCGAGGTCAAGAGGATCGTGGCGACGGCATTGAGATTTAGTCCTGCGGGAGGATTTTTTGCCGTTAACTCTTTTGGTTCGGACATCGCGCGACGAACGCGTGTCCCTTTGATTTTGAACGTCAGAGGCAGCGAGGGATGGACAATGCATGTCTCACAGTTTAAAGACTCGATGTGTTTTTTTATCGCCGCTGCGGGGTTCCGCGTGTTCAAGGGGCAGGCTGTCGCCCCGATTCGCCAGAGCGCGAAAAGAAGAACAAGATATTCCGGATCATTGGGGAAGAGAATCGCGACCCGCTGCCCGGAGCGGATTCCCGATTTTTGCAATTGCCCTGTCGTTCGCGCAACGCGATCATCCCATTCCCGATAGGTCAATTGCCGGTCCGGCGAGACCATGGCCGCACGATTCGGAAAACGCGCGGCGGCCGCATGCACAGGACAACGGATCACGGTCATAACGGAATTTCCGTCAGGACGGCGGGGTTGAGAGTTATGTCGGGACACTGGCGCTGGGGCAAGTCCAGATGTCCGTTGCGAATGGTCAGAGGTTCGGTGGTAACGTCGGCGTCAAACCATTTTAAGGTATCGAGGCCGGCCGGGACATTCCGGGACAGCGCGGACGCGATATTCGCCAGGATCCGGATCCCGACGCCGGATTCAAAGGAAGAGCTGATCACGGACCGCAGGCCATAACCTTTCGCCTGCCGCGCAAGCCGGCTGGTCCTTTCCAAGCCCCCCAGCGCCGTCGGTTTGAGAATCACGATTTCAACGCCGTCCAGCGATTTCAAGTCTTCGAGCCTGGAGTTGAGCAAGGATTCATCCACAGCCACGGGGATCAGGGTTTCCGCGTAAAATGCCGGGAGCTTGGAAATGTCTTTCAGCGGTTCCTCAATATATTCAACCGCCGCGAAATCGATGCGGCGGGCAAATTCCACGGCCTCACTCAGCTCCCAGGCCCGGTTCGCGTCGAGACGCAAGATGGCTTTGCCGCCAACGGCATCGCTGACCGCGTTAACCTTTTCAATATCTTTTTTAAAATCCGTCTCCCCGACTTTCAGCTTGAGACTCTGAAAGCCGCCGGCAACCAGCTCCGCGGCCTGCGCGACAACGGCGGAGGTTTCGCCGTGCAGAAGTCCGCTGACCGCGACGGTCTTCGGGGAATTTTTTTGCAACAGCGCGGCCAGACCTTCTTCCTCTTCGCCGGCCTTGAGCGTCAGGACCGCGGACTCGACACCGAACCGCACCGACGGCGCAATGGATTCCTCAGAGAGCCAGGAGGCGATCTTCCCGTCGAGATTTTCAATCCCGGGCGGGAAGGGCTTACGGCGCAGGAGCGGGCAGAGATTGACAAGCTGTGCCCGGGCCGTTGTGATGGTTTCGGCGTTGAGACCGGGCAGCGGTGAGATGTCCCCATAACCGCGATGACCGTTTTCATCGTTCACGACGAGAAGCAGGCCTTCGCGTTCCCGGAGGGCTTTCCCGGGGATGGTCAAACCGTTGCGAAGCGGCAGGCGGTAATGAAAAATTTTAAAACTTAAGATCGGCATAGATCCATCCGAAGGAAAATAAAATGCTGTACAGAAATAACAGGGTTCCGGTGTCCGCCAGGGCGCGGTTGAGCGCCGGCCCGTCGCCATGGGAGAAGACCGCGCGAACGCCCGGCAGGGCAAAAATCGGGATCAATGCGGAAAAGAGGATTTCGATGTGATCCTGGATCATGGCGTAAATGACAACGGGGACGAACGAGGCTGCGACAATCAGGAGATAATATTCAGCCCGGGCAAACGATATGCCGAATCGGACGGCAAGAGTCCGTTTTCCGGCCTTGCGGTCGGTTTCAATATCGCGAAGATTGTTGACGGTCAGGATCGCGGCCGACAACAGGCCCGGGGCGGCCCCGGCCAGAATCACGGCGGCATTGAGCTCAAGCGACTGAACATAATATGTGCCTGCCGTCGCGGCGGGGCCGAAAAAGAAAAATACAAAAATTTCGCCCAGTCCCTTGTATCCAAAAGGCCAGGGGCCTCCCGTGTAGAAAATCCCGGCGAGGATCCCCATGATCCCGATGGCGGCGATGGGCCAGCCCGCCCGCAGGGTGAGCCACACGGTGATGAATGCCGCCAGAGAAAAGGCGAGGATGAACGCGCACATGACGGACTGAGGCGGGATCAAACCGGCCTGTGTGACGCGCACCGGACCGGTGCGCTCGGCGGTATCGGCGCCTTTTTTGAAATCAAAATAATCGTTGGCGAGATTGGTGCCGATCTGAATCGTCACGGCCCCGAGGAGCGCGAGAAAGGCCGTCGGCAGATGATAAACCCCGTCGCCCCCCGCCATCGCGGTTCCGATCACAACGGGAGCAACGGCGGCCGGCAAGGTACGGGGCCGGCAGGCCTGGGTCCAGATTTTAAGGTGTGAAACGATCACGGCCGGCGGGGAAATTTTGAAAAGTCGGGTTTGCGTTTTTGGACGAAGGCGTTGCGGCCTTCCTGCCCCTCGTCGGTCATGTAAAAAAGCATGGTGGCGTTGCCGGCCAGCTCCTGCAATCCGGCCTGGCCGTCGCAGTCCGCGTTGAGCGCGGCCTTAAGACACCGGATCGCCATGGGAGAATTGTTAAGGATCTCGCGGCACCACTGGACGGTCTCTTCTTCAAGTTTCTCAAGAGGGACAACCGCATTCACCAGCCCCATGGCCAGGGCCTCCCGGGCGGTGTATTGCCGGCAGAGGAACCAGATTTCGCGGGCCTTTTTCTGTCCGACGATGCGGGCCATATAGCTGGCGCCATACCCGCCGTCGAACGACCCGACCTTCGGCCCGGTCTGTCCAAAAATCGCGTTTTCCGCCGCGATCGTGAGATCGCAGAGCATCTGCAGGATCTGCCCGCCGCCGACGGCATAGCCGGCGACCATGGCGATGACCGGTTTCGGACAGGTGCGGATCTGGCGCTGGAAATCCAGGACGTTCAACCGGTGAACGCCTTTTTCGTCTTTATATCCGGCATCGCCGCGGATTTTCTGATCTCCGCCGGCGCAAAAGGCCTTCTCCCCTTCCCCGGTCAGAATAACAACACCGACCGTTTCGTCATCGCGAGCGTCGTTGAGGGCTTGCGACATTTCAACAACGGTGATCGGCCGGAACGAATTCCGCACGTGCGGCCGGTTGATCGCAATTTTGGCGATCCCCTCGGCCTTATGGTACTTGATATCGTGAAATTCCAGGGTTGACTTCCATTGGATTGTCATAGGTCGCAGTAAGTTTAGCACAAATGAATTTTATTTCAACCGAAGGGGACGGCTTCCTTCAGTTCAAGGATGCAATTCAGCCGGAAGATCACGTGCGTTTGCCGTTTGTGGCAGAAGGCTTCGACCCCCTGGCAGGATTCCTGGTTGTATTCGATGGAGCGCAGGCAACGCGGGGTGATTGTTAAACGGTTTTTTTCGCCGTTTTCTTTCAGGTAGAGGATCTCCAGCGATTTTTCATCGAGAATGGCCGTCTCAAGGATCTTGCGTCTCGCGTCTAAGGGAAACCCCCGTTCCGCGGCGCGGTACTGGCAGCGGGTCAGGAATTCCGCGATTCGCTTGTCGGTAAAAATATCCTGCCGGGAAATGGGCCGTTTGAGGATAATTCCGTCTAAGGTCGTGCAGCGGCTTAACGCCACGTAAATCTGTCCGTGGCAAAACGCCCCCCGGCCGATGTCGATGATGACCCTGTCGAAGGTCTTGCCCTGGCTCTTGTGGATGGTCACGGCCCAGGCGAGTTTAAGCGGCAGCTGGCGAAATGTCCCGATGACGTCGGACTCGATGGCGCCGGTTTCCTCATTGTAAAAAAACTTGAAGATTTCCCATGTGAAGGGCTCGACCTCCACCCGCTCTCCGCTGAACAATTCGATCTGAATCACCGGAACGTCATAGCCGTCGGTCGCGATATCAATCACCTTGCCGATGGTGCCGTTGACCCAGCGCCGGTTCGGGTCATTGTTGAGAAAAATCACCTGGGCCCCGACGCGGAGTTCCAGCCGTTCCTGTGTCGGCAGGATCTTGGCGTCGAATTCGCCGGAGATCACGCCGTCATGCAGAAACAATTCCGTCGTGAGTTCGTGCAGGCGTTGGGTGTTGAGCGTGTCAGCCAGATCATTGGTGGTCGTGAGGTAAACGACAAATTCATCCTTTTTCGGCTGAAAGTCCGGTTGACATCGCTCGTTGAAAATGTCGAGATGCTCCTGCTCCAGGGTGTTGGTCCGGATGCGATTGAGGAGGCCGATGAAGGTGTTGTCTTTTTGCCGGTAATTCCGCTCGAATTCGAGGAGGTCCAGGTCCGCCGCCTTCAAGATTCTGGCATCAAAAAAATACGGACTGCGGTAAACCGTGCTGAAGATGCTCCTTTCATCGGCGCGCACGACAGGCGAAAGCTGATAGAGATCGCCGACGAAAACCATCTGAACGCCGCCGAACGGCAGCTTGGGGTTGCCGTGAAGTTTCAGAAACGCGTCGACGCAGTCGATCATGTCCGCCCGAACCATGGAGACTTCATCGATAATGATCATCTGAAGTTTTTCGTAGACGCGCCGCATGTGCTGCAAGACCCGGACTTTCGCGACACCGTCCGGCGTGATATCAGGCTTAAAGTTGAAAAAGGAATGGATGGTCTGGCCTTTGATGTTGACCGCGGCGACGCCCGTGGGGGCCAGGACGACAAGATTTTTCTTGCTGTTCCGGCGGAAATAATGGAGAAACGTGGATTTGCCCGTGCCGGCCTTGCCGGTGATAAAAATATTCCGGCCGGTATGTTCCAGACGGTCGAAGGCGGCCTTGAATTCGTCGTTGATCTCGATGTGACTGATGTCGGTGACGTCGTATGTCTTCATAATATTTTATTGTGGGACTGATGCAAAATGTCCGTATGCAAGGCATTTCCCGAATGAGCGCGGAGGCGTACCTTGTTGGTACGCCGCACAAGCGAACGAGGGAATAACGCCGCAGACGGGCGTTTTGCATCAGTCCCATCGACAGCCCGGCGGACGGCATCCTGGAGGCGCTGGTGCAATGTATGATTCTCGCCGCGGACGGTCTTGATTTCGATAATGGTGGATTTTTTGCGCTTCAGAGCGGATTCGTAATTCTTCTGGAATTCAGTCTGCGTCCGGGGTGAATCATACGCGAGACCGAACAACCGGGCCGCGTGGGCAAAGGTCAGACCGTGAGGCGTCCCGAAATATTTTTCGAAAGCGTTTTTGAATTGCGCGATGGGGAGAAAGGAAAAAATCCCGCCGCCGTCGTTGTTCAAAACAACGATGACCAGAGGATGAGAAAGGGATTTCGTCATCATAAGAGAATTGATGTCGTGAAGAAGCGCCAGATCGCCGATGATGAGGGTCCCCGCCGTACCATGCCCTTTTGTGAAACCAACCGCGCTGGCGATTGTGCCGTCGATGCCGCTTGCGCCGCGATTGGCACCGGTCCGGACGGGATTGTGCCCCGCGCTGGCGAACATGTCCATGTCCCGGATCGGCATGCTGTTGGCCAAAAAAAGCGCGGTGTCCCTGGGGATCAGCTCGGAAATCATGCGGCAGACCGCCGGTTCGCTCAGCGTATTGTCCGCGGTGTACAGGGATTTCTCGATCCGGGTTGAAACAGTCTCGGACGCGCCCTGCAATCTTGCCAATGAAGGGGTTGCTGCGCGTTGCGGCAACCCGGGAATGATCGCCGAGCAAAATGACGCGATGCCAGACTGGATCCGCAGACTGACCGTATGCGCGGGGTCGTTCCTTAACGGATGGTTAAGCACCATGATGTGATGCCGGGGTTGCTTCTTTTTGATCAGATCAGTCCACCGTTTTGAGGTCATCCTTCCCCCGACTTGAAGCACGCCGTCGACCGGCAATTGTTCGATAAATTTTTCTGATAATAAAATCTGATCAAAATGCGGGATGATATTTTCTTCAGGATGCCCCAGACGCAATCCCGAGCTGATGTCCGGGAAGACCGGCCAGTTCAGTTGTTGCGATAAGGCCAGAACCGCGTTTTCATCCTCAGACGAAGACAATTTCCCGACCGCGATGACGCCGTTTTGAATCCCGCCGAGTGCCGTAAGAATTTCTTCGAGGACTGGTTCCGGAAGGTGTGTTTCTCCCCGCCGGTATCGGGTATACGCATCGCCGGCGGCAAGCCAGGATTTGAGGGGTTTCAGGTACTGCCGGAAGCTGCGCCTGGTTTCAACGGGGGCCAGGGGTTCGCGGAACATGCAGTTGATGTGCACGGGGCCGGGCAGCTCGCCTCTGGCGCGGAAGACCGCCTGGTCGATCGTGGTCAGGACGACCTCCGGCGGGATGTCTTCCGTCGGACACGGCATGTCGAAATAAAACCGGACGGTATCGCCGAACATCTTGACCTGATCGATGGTCTGGTTCGCGCCGGTATGGCGCAATTCCGGCGGACGGTCCGCGGTCAGAACGATCAGCGGCAGTTTCTTTTTGCCGGCCTCGATCAACGCCGGGAAAAGATTGGCGACCGCCGTTCCCGACGTTGTGATGAGCGCGGCCGGCTTCCGGGCTGCCGCCGCGTACCCGACGGCGTGGAACCCGAGTCCGCGTTCGTCATAATGAATAAAACTTTTGGCTTGCGGTGTTTGGCTCAGGGCGACGGCCAACGGCGCTGAGCGTGAACCGGATGCCAGACAGAAGTATTCGACCCCGTTGCGGAGGAGTTCTTCGATGATGAGGCGGCTCCAGAGGATGTTGATGTTGGGCGAATTAACGGGCATGGGGTTCAAAAATTTTAAGAAAATTTTTTAATTTGTATTCCGTCTCGTCCCACTCCATGTTGGGAACGGACCCCTGAACGATCCCGGCGCCGGCGTAAAGGTGCGCGATGGTGTCCCGGATGAGCCCGGAACGGATGGCGACGGCAAATTCCGTTCTGTCCTTTCCGATATATCCGACGGGGCCGGAATACCAGCCGCGGTCAAACGGTTCTTTTCTCCGGATTTCCTGGATTGCCGCGCTCGTGGGGGTTCCGGCGATCGCGGGGGTCGGATGTAAAGCCGCAAGCACGTCTGTGTCCTCGACTCCGTTTTTCAGCCGCCCCCGGAAGCGCGTCAAAAGATGATGCCCGCCGCTCCAGTGGAGGAGCGAAGGCTTAGGGTCAATCGATACCTCGTCGCACAGGGCGGGAAGATTTTCTCCCAGCATGTCTATCACCAGCCCTTGTTCGTGCCGGTCTTTGGGAGAATGCAAAAGGTCATCCTGAAATTTTTTATCATCCGGCGCTGAAGCCGAAACGGGGCGGGTCCCGGCCACAGCCTCGGTCTCGATGGTGAGTCCGTCCCGTTTGTAAAGCCGCTCCGGTGACGCGCCGACAAAGGCCTCTCCGGTTTTGAATTGAAAGAGAAAGAAGAAACAGTTGGACGTGACCCCTTTAAGGCGGGACAGGAGCAGAACGGGATTGATGTTTTCTCCGAAGGACAACGTTGACCGCCGGGCAAGAACCGTTTTTTGATAACGGCCGCCGGCAATCGCCTGAAGAGTGTCCCGCAAAAGTTTTTCCCATTCGTCCTGTTTGGGAATATCCGTCCGCTTCAGGGGCAAGGGAAGGCGCGCCGGCAGCGGGGCGACGGTGCCGGAGAGGTTGCGCAATTCATCCAGAATCTGCTGGAAGAAATCATCACTGAGATGACGCGCCAAAACATTGCAGGCAAAAACCGTTCCCTGGGGTGTTTTCACAAGCTCGAATCGCGGCAGCACAAAGCGCCCCTGGCCAAAGCCGCTCCATTCCTGGCTTCTTGCCGTGCCGGGATCAAAACAAAAACCCCCGTAATAATGGATCGGAAATTCACCGGTTGCCGCATGGGTTTGTAATTTGCTGAAAAAGACGCCGTAATCCATGCCGGAATTGATTGTGACGGAGTCGCTCGCGCCAAGGCCGGCGACGAGCATTTGGGAGCCGCGGTCTTCCCAATAAATTTTGACCGGGCTCTGCTGCTGATTCAGCCAGGCCAGGAGACCGGTTTCGAGAACCGGGATTTCAAGACGCAGGCACGGCCGGTCAAGATACCGTCGGGCCATGGTCAATTGTTCGCCCACAAGCCAGATGGCTTCGGCGAGGGAGACCTTTTTGCGCTGGGTTGTGGTGTTGGGCATAGTCGTATCTCGTATTCCGTATCTCGTATTCCGTAGTTTTCGAAATACGAACTACGAGATACGGTTTTTATTTATCACCGACGTAGATTGTCGCTGTTCCTGACATCAGTTCGCGGCGTTTGATGTTTTTAAATCCCGTCTGTCGCATCATCCGGCAGAACCGTTCACCACAAGGGAATTTTTCGATCGTTCGATTCAAATAATTGTACGCTTTAAAATTGCCTGAAATCATCCCGCCCAAAAGGGGGACCATGATGCGCAGATATCCGAGATGAAAAAACCGGATCAAAAAATTTTCAGGAATCGAAAATTCGAGGATCAGGGCCCGCCCTCCCGGCATGATGGTGCGGTACATTTCTTTCATCCCCAGGATGGCATTCGCGACGTTGCGGATGCCGAAGGCGATCGTCACGGCATGAAAGGTGTTTTCGGGAAACGGGATTTGAGTCGCATCGCCTTTTTGCAAGGTGATGCGACCGTCAAGATGCGCCTTACGGATTTTTTCCCGGCCGAGCGCGAGCATGTTTTCGGAAAGGTCGATGCCGTAGGCCTTCGCGATGGCGTCATTGCCGGCAACGAGGGCAAGAAGGACATCGGCGGTCCCTGTGGCCAGATCCAGGATCGTCAAATTTTCTTCGTCGGGGAGAAGGGCTTTCAGCTGCCTGCGCCAAGCGATGTCGAGTCCGAAGGAGAGGACATGATTGACAAAATCATACCGGGTATGGATCTGATCGAAGATCTTCCAGGAGTCGGTCTTGGCGATGGGGATGTCATCAGTCTGGATGTGCATAATTGTCTATTTGTGAAGCGGGACACGTGAAGCGTGAAGCAAAAATAAAAAAATTTTCCATCGATGCGGTGAAGAATCAGCGGGAATGTTCCGACAGAAAACGTTCGGCCTCCAGGGCGGCCATGCAGCCGGAGCCGGCCGCGGTCACGGCCTGACGGTAGACCTTGTCCTGCACATCCCCGCAGGCGAAAACCCCTTCGACATTCGTGCGGGTTGTCCCGGCGCGGGTTTTGACATAGCCGTTTTCATCAAGCTCAATCTGCCCGCCGAGAAATCCGGTGTTGGGACTGTGTCCGATCGCGTAAAAAAGGCCGCCGGCTTCGAGGACGCGCTCCTTTTTGTCGAGGACATTCCTGATTTTAATACCGGTCAGCGCCGTTTCCCCGAGGGCCTCTTCCAGGACCGAGTTCCATACCATTTCGATTTTGGGATTGGCGAGAAGGCGTTCCTGCATGGCCCGGGAGGCCCGCAAGGCGTCCCGGCGGTGGATCACGTACACCTTGCTCCCGTACTTGATCAGATGCGTGCTTTCTTCAACCGCGGTGTCGCCCCCGCCGATCACGGCCAGAGGTTTGTTGCGAAAGATCGGCAACGCGCCGTCGCAGACCGCGCAGGCCGAAATCCCTTTTTGCCAGAGCCGCTCTTCGCCCGGGACATGAAGCCGCTTGGCGGTTGCTCCGGTCGCGATGATGACCATCTCAGCCTCAAAGACCTCGTCATCCGAGGACACCTTGAAAGGCCGTGTTTTGAAATCAACGCGATTAACGGTTTGCGTCAGGATCGTCGTCCCGCATGTGATGGACTGCGCGCGCATCCGCTCCATCAATTCCGGGCCGCTGATCCCGTCGGGAAACCCGGGATAATTTTCAACCTCGGTCGTTGTCGTCAGCTGACCTCCGGCCGCAACACCTCCGGCCAGCATGCCTTCAAACAAAAGCGGCTCCAGTCTGGCGCGTCCGGCGTAAATGGCGGCCGTATGGCCCGCGGGACCAGACCCGATGATAATGAGTTTATACGTCATATCTCGTAACGGTTAAAAGAAGATCAGGCGCTGATCCCGTAATGATCCAAAATATTTTTCCTGGACTTTGGTTTTGCCTTTTTGACCAGATCGCGCATGATCTCGTCGTAGACCGGCTTATTCGGGTCGTGGTAAAACAGACCAAAATAACGGCGCTCGCTGCTGGCGTAGCGAAAGGCGGCCTGGATGTCACCCGGATCGTGGGTCACCAGCTCGGTTTTATCCGCAATCCGTTTGTCGGGAGCGATCCCCTTTTCATGGGTCAGAAAGGAAAACCAGTCGCTTTCTTTGTGGTTAAAATTGTTGGGATCAAAATGCGGACAGCGTTGCGAAATATGAACGAAGGAGAATCCTTTATGCGCGTACGCCGCTTCAAGGGTTTTGGCCAGGTGATCGGGCATCCAGTCCGCGGTTGAGGCGACAAACGAAGCGCCGATGCCCAAAACCAGCCGTATCGCGTTGAGCGGTTCCAGATAGGTTCCGCCGGGCTGGGTATTGGTGGCGTGGCCCTTGCGCGTCGTCGGCGAGGTTTGGCTTTTGGTGAGGGCATAGAGTTCGTTGTCATAAAGCAAAAAAAGGCAGTTGAAATTTTTGTTGATCCCATGGATCAGGTGGTTTCCGCCGATGCTCAGGGCGTCGCCGTCGCCGGAATGCACAAAAACATTAAGGTCCGGGCGTGCCAGGGCCAGCCCTAAGGCCACCGTGAGGGGCCGGCCGTGAATCGAATGCACGCCGTATGCGTTGATGTAGTTCGGCGCGCGTCCGGAACAGCCGATCCCGGAGACATTGACGGTTGTGGCGGGTAGAATTTGCCGGTCCACCATAAAACGTTTGACGCCCATCAAAATGCCAAAGTCTCCGCAGCCGACGCACCAGCGCGGATTTTCCGTTTGCAAATCTTTAACGGTCAAGGGCAGCGCCCCCGGGGCCGCGTTTGTTTGCGTTGTCATGGATCTCTCCTTCAATAAAATCCGATTTTATGATTGATGGTTAAGCAGCTCGTTGATCTTATTTTTGACGCTTCTCGGGCGGATCGGACGGCCGGTTGCGCCGCAGATCAACGGCTTGACGTCGACTAAGGTCTCGGCCCGCAACAGGGTTGTCAAAGGCGGCGGTTTCAAGTCATCACCGTACGCCAATTCAATGGTCATAATTTTTTTGAATTTGCTGAAAACGTCCTTGAGCATCAGCGGCAGCGGATAAACAATGCGCATGTGCATCCCCGACGCGGGAATTTTTTCTTCGGTGCAGAGCCGGATCGCTTCTTCGATCACGCCGCGCGTGCTGCCCGGCCGCACTTCTTCGATGAAGACCAGAAAGCCG
>CAYHZK010000049.1:0-13594 GCA_964361085.1 uncultured Planctomycetales bacterium | reverse complement strand
TTTTGACGGCCATGGTGCAGGTCACGGGGGATTTTGAAAAAGCGGTTAAGGAGTCCAGCAAGGTTTTGGCGATCCGGGGCCGGGTGATTCCTGCGACGGTGAGCAATGTGCATCTGGTGGCGGAATATGAGGACGGCAGCATCACCGAAGGCGAGGCCCAGATCCCCAGCCGCAAGTCCCGGATCAAACGCGTCTTTCTCAATCCCGCCGACGCTGTTCCAACACAGGAAGCCATCGAGGCCATTGCCGAAGCGGATGTCATCATTTTAGGGCCGGGGAGTTTGTACACGAGCGTTATCCCCAACCTCGTCATCAAAGGGATCGCCCCTGCCATGGCGAAGTCCGGCGCTTATAAAATTTATGTTTGTAATGTCATGACCCAGCCGGGGGAAACGGACCGCTACACCGCCAGTGACCATGTGAAGGCGATCATCGAACATTCCGACCGGCATGTGCTCAATGCCTGCCTTGCGAATGTGGCGGAGGTTCCGGCGGAAGCCCAGGTGCGGTATCGCTCGGAAGACTCCTTTCCGGTTATGCCCGACATGGCCGAGATCGAGGCGCTGGGATGTCAGGCCGTCGGGACGGATCTCCTGAGTGTCAAAGATTACGTCCGGCATGATTCCGAAAAATTGACGAAGGCCCTGATTCAGGTTATCGAAAAGCACCGCGTCATCAAGCGTTAATGTCATTCCGTTAGGCGACGGATGGATATGCCCAAAATCCAAAAAGAAGTCATTGTCAAAAGCACGCAAGGGCTGCATGCCCGTCCAGCGGCCCTCTTTGTGCAGATTGCGGTTAAGTATGATTCAAACCTGACCGTCAGGAAAGACGACGAAAGCGTCAACGGCAAATCCATTATGGGAATCCTGATGCTGGGGATTCAGCAGAACACGAAAATCACGATTATTATTGAGGGAGACGACGCCCATCAGCTGATGTCCGAGCTGGAGGAATTCTTAAATAAAAATGAATGAGATCGTGTTAAAAGGGATCCCGGCAGCGCCCGGCATCGCCATCGGTTCGGCCTATATCATCGACAAACAGGAGTTTATTGTCCCGCCGCGCGCTATTTTGGAAAAAGAGATTCCCATTGAAATCGCCCGTTTTGAAGAGGCCCTGATTAAAACCCGGGAAGAGATCTCGGGCCTCAAAAGAAAAATCAGCGACGAGATGGGAGGCCAGCACGCCCAGATTTTCGACGCGCACCTCCTGGTCCTCGAAGACCGCATGCTCATTGAGGATGTGATCAAGAAAATTCGCCAGGAGAAGCAGTCGGCCGAATACGTTTTTTTCAATGTCTTCAAAAAATACATCAAGGTTTTTTCCAACATCAAAGACGAGTATTTGCGGGAGCGCACCAGCGACGTCAACGATATCGCCCGCCGGGTTTTGAAAAATCTCATCGACGAAACCAAGATGCTCCATGAACTCGAGAATTTGACCGAAGAGCTCATCCTCATCGCCCACGACCTTTCTCCGTCGGACACGGTGAGCATGTTCAACAAGAACGTCCTGGCCTTCGCGACCGACATCGGAGGGCGCACGTCGCATACGGCGATCATGGCCAAATCGCTGGGTGTCCCGGCTGTCGTGGGGTTGAAAGACGCCACACTGAGGATCAGCAACCAGGACACGGTTATTGTCGATGGACGCATGGGGCTCGTGATCGTTCATCCCGCCGAAAAGACTCTCAGCATTTATCGCGCCGAGAAAGAAAAGATTTTCGCGCAGCGGCACCGTTTTGATGACATCAGGGATCTGCAGGCCGAGACAACAGACTGGAAACGGGTCGTCATCCTGGCTAACCTGGAGCTCCCAGAAGAGATCCCGCTTATTTTAAGCCGCGGCACGGCCGGGATCGGGTTGTACCGCACGGAATATTTTTACATGAACCGCATGGACTTGCCGACGGAAGAAGAACAATTCGAGGCCTACCGGCAGGTGGCCAAGGCGATTGCCCCGATGCCGGTGACGATCCGCACACTGGACTTAGGCGGAGACAAATTCATCTCGAGCCTGCAGATCCCGCGGGATATGTATCCGTTCCTGGGGTGGCGCGCCCTCAAATTTTGTCTGACGCGGCCGGATATTTTTAAAACCCAGCTGCGGGCCATCCTGCGGGCCTCGGTGCACGGGAAAGTCAGGATGATGTATCCGATGGTCTCCGGCCCGTCGGAGCTGCGTCAGGTCAACGCCATCCTGGATCTGGTCAAAAATAACCTCCGCGATGAGATGATCCCCTTCGATGAAAACATGGAAGTCGGCGCCATGGTCGAAGTGCCATCGGCGGCGATGACTGCGGATCTTTTGGCGAAGGAGGTCGACTTTTTCAGCATTGGCACCAATGACTTGATCCAGTACACTCTTGCGATCGACCGGGTCAATGAGCAGACCGCGGATTTTTACGAGCCGTGCCATCCGGCGGTGCTGCGTTTGATAAAAAATACGATTGAGTCCGGTCATGCGGAAAAGATCAAGGTCGGCCTTTGCGGCGAGATGGCCGGCGAGCCGCTCTCGGCCTTGCTCCTCCTGGGGATGGGACTGGACGAATTCAGCATGTCGGCCGGGAACGTCCCGCAGGTTAAAAAACTGATCCGCAGCGTCTCCTTTAAAGACGCGCAGGATCTGGCCCAAAAAGCCATGACGCTGTCGTCGGGCCAGGAAGTCGAAGACCTCTGCCGCCAAAGACTCCAGGACCTGGCCCCGCAGATTTTTAGCATGGAATAAGTTCGGTTATCCATGGAGTATTGATATGCGAAAACAATTATCTCTATATAGAATTGCATTGCGAAAGATACATTCGACTGAAATGTGAACGGTACCGGATACCGCGGGGACACTTTTAACGTAAGGTCCCCGCCTAGCAGGGCAGGAAAAGTGTGAGGAGATTGCAAATGAAACGCAAGAGGATAATTTTTGTTTTAACTTTGGGAATTATTTTCCAGGGGATAGTTTTCTTAACAAGCGGGCATGCGAACAATGCTCATGAAATTGTTGCTTCCTACCGCGATGCAGAAAATTTTAGAAAATATGTTGGCGAATTATTGGCACACGAGAAATATGACACATTGGAAACCTTGGCCCAGTACATTCGCGAAAATAAGTCAAGATTGGATTCGGGAGACTGGTATCTTGGCTATTTTTATGACGGGCTTGAGCTCGGGGATGGGAAAATGAATGTTTACCAGCAAAAGCCGTACCGTGATCTTTTAGCGCGATGGGGAGAGGCAAAGCCCGATTCGATTACTGCGAAAATCGCTTTGGTGGAAGCATACATTACGCACGGGTTTGATAGCAGGGATCGCCAGACGCTACCACTTATTACGTTAGCTTATGGAAAGGAATTCAATAGACTTGTTGCCTAATAAGCTTGTGCGCCCCACTGATGCCCTTAAAATGCTTGAATCACGGGAAAAAGTATATTCAGATCATTTTCTTTCAAAAGAGATACACTTGCGTCAATTGCGCTGTATTAAAAATTACCATGCCCAAAAGGCAAAACCCTTATTTGGCAACAACTCTAATGTTCCCGCCCCTGAGTGATACTAATCCGGAGATAAAAGAAATTCAGATTTCATTAATCCGGAAAGCCGGAGCCGCTGGCAGAACAATGCGGATGAGATCTTTGTCTCAAACAGTGGTAAAACTTTCGCGCCGTGCCATAATGCGGACACATCCTGGATGCGATCAGAGGGAGGTTGATTTGATTTTCGTCAGTTTGCATTATGGGAACGATATCGCAAATCGTTTGGAAAACTATCTGGGCCGGAAAAGGGCATGAAAGATCTGGATATATTAAAAACCGTTATTCCTGTGACAAAGGCTTTTGAGAAATTGGGGGTTATTTATTATATCGGGGGTTCGGTCGCGAGTTCCGCCTATGGCGTGGCCCGCGCGACTATGGACGTCGATTGTGTGTCTGACTTATCGTCGGGAAAGGTGAAGCATTTTGTAGAAATGTTGGAGGGAGAATATTATGTCGACGAACAGATGATACAGGATGCCATCCGGCAATGTTCTTCTTTCAATCTCATTCATCTTGAAACCATGCTCAAGGTGGATGTCTTTATTGTCAAAAAAAGACCTTATGATCAAGGAGCATTGAGGAGAAGAAAAAAAGACACTCTGGATGATGATAAGGATACCCCTGAAATCTATCTTGCTTCATCTGAAGATGTCCTTTTGAGCAAACTCGATTGGTTTCAGCGGGGCGGGAGGACTTCAGAGAAACAATGGAATGATATTTTAGGAGTTCTAAAAGTGCAAAAGGGATACCTGGACATGGAATATCTTAATCATTGGGCTCGTGAGTTGGATTTGATCGATTTGTTAGAAAAGGCTTTTACGGAAGCTGGAATAACCAGTTGATAAACGGATGAATACTCAGAAAGACTATTAACGCGCACTGAAGAAATATTTCGTACGCTAAGGAATAACAAGAAAATTTCCTGATATGAAAGTCCTGATTCTAGCCGCTGGGTATGGGACGCGGTTGTATCCTTTGATCATGGACACGCCCAAGCCGCTTTTGGCCGTGGGGGATAAACCTCTGGTCAATCATTTGATCGACAAGGTGCGTCCGGTTAAAGGCGTGGAAGAGGTGATCGTGGTCACCAATAACAAATTTTGCGGTCACTTTGAGCGCTGGGCGGAAGAAAACAAATCCTTTCCCGCGCCGATCCGGGTTGTCAACGACGGGACCACTGCGCCGGAGGACCGCCTTGGCTCCGTCGGAGACATCCATTTCGCGATCAAAACTTGTCCAATTCAGGACGATCTCCTGATTTTGGGAGGCGATAATCTGTTTGATTTTTCCATTGAGGAATGTTTGTCGTTTGCCAGCAAAAAACGGCCGGCGGTTACGATCGGTTTGTACGACATCCGGGACAAAAAAGCGGCCCGGAGTTTTGGGGTCGTGCAGACTGCTGCCGATGGGCGCGTGGTTTCCTTTGAAGAGAAGCCGCAGCACCCCCGATCAAGCCTCATCGCCATGTGCCTTTACTATATGCCGAAGGAGTCGTTATCCTTTTTGGAAGAATACGTCAGGGAATCCAAAAAAGTGGACAAGGCCGGGGACTACATCCACTGGCTTGTTGAACAAAAAACAGTCTATGGTTTCAAATTCGAGGGGCGATGGTATGATATCGGCAGCATCGAGTCCTACCACGAAGCCCAAAAAGGATTCAATAAACAACAATAGGGACTTTACAAAACGAAAAGTCCAATGAAAGGAAGGTTACAGCACGATGAAAGGACAATACTTCATGACTTCCGAGTCAGTCGGAAAAGGGCACCCGGACAAGGTGTGCGATCAGATTTCGGATGCGGTTTTAGACAAGGTGTTAACCGATGATCCCAGGGGGCGTGTCGCCTGCGAGACCTTTGTCACCGCCGGGCTGGTCATCGTTGGAGGTGAAATCACGACGAAAACTTACATCGATGTCCATCGGCTGGCCCGTCAGGTCCTCGCGGATATCGGATACACGGATATCAAGTACGGATTCAACGCGGAGACCTGTGCGATCCTCAACGCGATCAACAGCCAGTCTCCCGACATCGCTCAGGGGGTCGATTCCGGAGGGGCGGGCGATCAGGGGATTATGATCGGTTACGCCTGCGACGAAACCACGGAACTCATGCCGCTTCCGATCATGCTGGCGCATAAACTGGTCCGCCGCGTCGAAGAGGTGCGCAAGAAAGGGATTCTCGATTACCTGGGGCCGGATTGCAAGAGCCAGGTCACCGTCGAATACAAGGACGGTGTCGCGAAGCGCATCGATACCGTGGTCTTGGCCTGCCAGCACACGGAAAAAATTCTCGATAAAACCGGGAAAAAAATTACCGAGGAAGCGAAGAGCGACATCATCAAAGAGGTCGCGGGCCCGGTCGTCGGCGATTTGGTTGACGCCCACACAAAATATTACGTCAACGAAACCGGAAAATTCGTCGTCGGCGGCCCGCAGTCGGACACCGGGATGACCGGCCGCAAGATCGTCGTCGACACCTACGGCGGTGTCGTGTCGCACGGCGGCGGCGCCTTCTCCGGGAAAGACCCGACCAAGGTGGACCGTTCCGCAACCTACATGGCGCGCTACGTCGCTAAAAATATCGTCGCCGCAAATCTGGCCAAACGCTGCTGGATCCAGTTGGGCTACGCCATCGGCAAGGCCGAACCGGTCAGCGTCATGATCGACACGTTTGACACCGGCAAAGTTCCCGACCAGAAACTGGTGGATCTCGTGCGCAAAAATTTCGACCTGACCCCCAGAGGGATCATCAAGGAGCTGGATCTCCTCAAACCGGTTTATCAGAAGACCGCGGCGTACGGGCATTTCGGCCGCGAAGAATTCACCTGGGAGAAAACCGCCAAGGCCGAGATTCTCGAAAGGGAGATGCTGGCGCTGGCGTAAAGAACGTGAAGCGTGAAGCGGGAAAATAAAAATCATCGTCGATAATATACCGAAAGGATTGTATCAATGAAATATGATGTGAAAGATATTTCTTTATCGAAGAAAGGGAAACTGCGCATCGAATGGGCGTTTAAGGACATGCCTGTTTTAGCCTTGATTGAGCAGAGATTTGAAAAAGAAAAACCGCTGAAAGGATTAAGAATCAGCTGTTGTCTTCATGTGACAACCGAGACCGGCAACCTCGCCCGTGTTTTGAAAGCCGGCGGGGCGGAGGTGAACGTCTGCGCCTCCAACCCGTTGTCGACGCAGGACGATGTCGCGGCTTCTCTGGTCCAGGATTACGGCATTCCCGTTTTCGCCATCAAAGGAGAAGACACGAAGACATATTATCAGCACCTCAACGCCGCCCTGGACAGCAAGCCGAACCTGACGATGGACGACGGGGCGGATTTGGTTTCCGAGATCCATCAAAAGCGGAAAAATCTTCTGGAACACATTTACGCCGGCACTGAGGAGACGACAACCGGCGTCATCCGTTTGAAAAGTCTGGAGCAGCAGAACCTCCTGATGTATCCGATCATCGCCGTGAACGATGCCATGACCAAGCATTTTTTCGATAATCGCTATGGGACGGGGCAATCGACGATCGACGGCATCGTCCGCGCGACCAACCGTTTGCTCGCCGGAGCCAAATTTGTCGTGGCCGGTTACGGCTGGTGCGGACGGGGTGTGGCGATGCGCGCGGCCGGGATGGGGGCGCAGGTTGTGGTGACGGAAATCGATCCTCTGCGGGCGCTCGAGGCCACGATGGACGGGTACGCGGTGATGCCGATCAGGGACGCCGCAAAGATCGGCGATTTTTTTGTGACCGTGACCGGCGACATCAATGTCATCCGCGCCGAGCACATGGCCCTGATGAAAGACGGGACCATCATGGCCAATGCCGGGCATTTCAACGCCGAGCTTGACCTGAAAGGACTGGAAGGCCTCACCAAATCGCGGCGCATGATCCGTGATTTCGTCGAGGAATTCGCGCTTAAGAACGGCAGAAAAATTTATCTCCTGGGCGAGGGCCGTCTCGTGAATCTCGCCACCGCCGAGGGGCATCCCGCCTCGGTCATGGACATGAGTTTTGCCAACCAGGCCCTGGCCTCGGAATATGTGGCCAGGAACTACAAAAAGTTAGCGAAGAAAGTCTACAGCGTCCCTGAGGACATCGACCGGATGATCGCCCGGTTGAAGCTCAAGGCGCTCGGCGTCAAGATCGACACCCTCACGGCCGAGCAGAAGAAATATCTGAGCAGCTGGGAGATGGGGACGTAAGAAGCCATATCTCGTCGTTCGTATTTCGGATGTCTTTTGAAATGCATCATACGAGATACGAACTCCGGGATACGAAAAAGGGAGGAGACTTATGCTGGGTCGCAAGATGTCCGTCGGAGTCTTTATTTTTTTAGTCCTCTTCGCCGCAGCCTGGGACAGTTCCGCCGAAACCATAACGTCTTTCTCAAAAATCACCGCGGTTACGGTTTATCCCGGAGCGGCTCATGTCACGCGCACCGCGACGCTGGATATCAATCCCGGCAGCCACAGTGTCGTCTTTGACAACATTATCCCGCCCGTCGATGAAAATTCCATTGCTGTTTCCGGCGAGGGAACAGCCGGGGTTAAAATCTATGGCGCCGCCATCAGGCAGGAATACCTGCAGCAGGCCGCCGACCAGAGGGTTGTGGAACTGGAAAAGCGGATCGAGTCGATTGACGACAGCATCATGTCGGCCAACAAGGATGCCGGGGTTCTTCAACAGGAGCGGGAATTCCTCAACTCGGTCAAACTGTTCGCCGGGGATGAAATTCCAAAAGACCTTGTCACCACGATGCCCCCGGTTGAAAACCTCAAAGGACTGCGTTCTTTTCTCTCCGGGGAGCTCAATGACGTGGAGAGCAAACGGGAAGACATCCGGATCAAGGTGCGCGCCCTGACCCGGGAAAAGGACGCCCTGGCCCGGGAACTTTCCGCCTTGCGCGGCAGCGGCGGACAGATGAAGCGGAATCTGGTCGTGGATTTAGAGTGCGTCAAGCCGGGGACGTTGACGCTCAATGTTTCTTATCTTGTCAACGGCGCCTTCTGGCGGCCTGTCTATGATGCCCGGACCGATTACGCGAAGTCCGAGGTGGAGTTGACGTCGTTCGGCGTCGTCAAGCAAAACACCGGCGAGGACTGGCAGGATGTCGCGCTGACGCTTTCGACGGCAAAACCATCGCTCGGAGGACGGCTCCCGTATGTCGCACCCTGGATTTTACAACCCTATCAACCGATGCCGATGCGGGCTGCGATGATGAAAGCTGCGGACATGACCGAACAATACAGCCCGGCCGTTTTTAGTCAGGAGGCCGTCGGGACAGCGGGCGCTCCTGCCGAATCCCGGCCCGCGGAGATGGCTTTCTCGCAAGTGCAGGAAAAGGGGGTTTCCATCGTCTATAAAATCACGCGCCCGGCGACCCTCAAGTCCGACGGGACCGAAAGCAGGCTGCCCATCTCAAGCCAAATGCTGCGGGCGCATTACGAATATTCCGCCTATCCCCGGGCCCAGGAATTGGCGTATTTAGGAAGCAAGGTTGTCAACGCCGCGGACATGCAGATGCTGGCCGGAGAGGTGAATTTATTCCTGGAGGGGGATTATGTCGGGAAATCGGGCATCGATAACGTCGGGCCGGGGGAGACCTTCAGTCTTTTTCTTGGGGTCAACGAAAATGTGAAGGTCAAACGGGAAGAGGTTTCCAAACATGTCGATGACATCATGCTGGGCGGCATTCCTTCGCCTAACCGCAAGACGACGTTCAAGCACAAGTTGACGGTCGAGAATTACAAGCAGGAAAAGATCAAAGTGAATCTCTTTGAGGCCATGCCGGTCTCGGAAAACGAAAAGATCAGGGTGAAGGTCTTTGACGTGAGCCTCCCGCCGGCAACGAAGGACTGGGAAGACCGCAAGGGCGTCTGGCAATGGGTTTTTGAGCTGGAGCCCAAAGCGAAGAAGGAAATCTTTTATTCATTCACCGTCGAACATCCCCGCGAGATGCAGCTTCAGGGATTTTAATATGGTTAAAAAGATCGGGATTCTCACATCCGGCGGGGATGGGCCGGGCATGAACGCCGCGATTCGCAGCATTGTGCGCTGCGCTCTTTTTCACGGACTGGACGTGGTCGGCATTATTCGCGGCTATCAGGGGCTGATCGATGACGAGACCGTGATCCTTGATCACCGTTCGGTGTCGAATATCATCAACCGCGGCGGAACGATCATCAAAACCGCGCGCTCTGAAAAATTTCGCACCGCCGAAGGGCTGGACATCGCGTCGGAGACACTAAAAAAACACGGCGTCGACGCCCTGGTTGTCATCGGGGGAGACGGCTCTTATCGCGGGGCTGTTGAGCTGATGGAAAAATGCCGGGTCCCTGTGATCGGTTTGCCCGGCACCATCGACAATGATCTTTTTGGAACGGACCGGACCATCGGCTGCGAAACCGCGATCAACACCGCGCTCGAGGCGATCGACAAAATCCGCGATACCGCGCAGAGCATGGAACGGATTTTTGTCATTGAGGTCATGGGAAACCGTTCGGGCTATATCGCGCTCGAAGTCGCGGTGGGGGCCGGCGCTGAAACCGTCATCATTCCGGAACGCCCTTTCGATTACAAAGATCTGTGCCAGGACATCGAAGAGGGAAACCGCAGGGGAAAGATCAACTGGATGATCGTGACGGCGGAGGGGGCCGCCAAGGCGCCCGATGTCGCCAAGACGGTGATGATGATGACGGGGCTGGAAACCCGGTTTGTGGTTTTAGGGCATGTGCAGCGCGGCGGGACGCCGGTTGCCGGCGACCGGATCCTGGCAACCCGCCTGGGGGCTGTGGCCGTTGATCTTCTTTTAAAAGGGGAAGCGGGCAAAGCGGTGGGAGTTCTCGGGAATGAAATCCATGTCATAGACCTCCGCGAGGCCCGCACCCGGGAGCACTGCCGTATTGATTAATACTTTCGCCTGATGCGGATGCTGGTCTAGGACTTTGCCGAGAAAGTCCTGATGAAAAATGGATGTCTGTGTTAAAATAAAAAAAATTTTTTACGAGGCTCCCCGTGAAGAGGGAGTTTATTCTTTTTAAGGAAGGGACAACACCTATGGCCAAGATTTACTACGACAAGGATGCGGACATCAATGCTTTAAAAAATAAGACGATCGCCATTATCGGCTATGGCATCCAGGGGAGGGGCCAGGCGCTCAATTTGCGCGACAGCGGGCTCAACGTGATCGTCAGCCAGCGGTCCGGCGGGGTTAATTATGATCAGGCGGTCAAAGATGGCTTTAAGCCCGTCGAGGCGAACGCGGCGGCCAAACAGGCCCAGGTCATTCAGATTTTGACGCAGGATCATCTTCAGGCCGAGCTTTACAAAAAATCCGTCAAGAAACATCTGACCAAAGGAAAATCTCTGGTTTTTTCTCACGGCTTTAATATCCACTTCAAACAGATCGTTCCGCCGAAGGACATCGACGTGTGGATGATCGCGCCCAAAGCCCCGGGCGCCCTGGTCCGGCGGCAGTACGAAGAAGGCAAAGGGACACCATGCCTTGTTGCGATCCATCAGGACGCCTCGGGCTGCGCCATCAAAGATGCCCTCGCGTACGCCAAGGGTTTAGGGGGAACGCGGGCCGGTGTTCTGGAGACCACATTCAAGGAAGAAACCGAAACCGATCTTTTCGGCGAGCAGGTGGTCTTGTGCGGCGGGACGAGCGAACTCATCAAGGCCGGATTCGAAACCCTGGTCAACGCGGGTTATCAGCCGGAGATCGCGTATTTCGAATGCCTGCATGAGTTGAAGCTTATTGTGGATTTGATTTATGAAAGCGGGATTAGGGGCATGCGCAAGCGCGTTTCGGATACCGCCGAGTACGGCGATCTGACCCGCGGCAAGCGTATTATCAATGAACGGACCCGCAAGGAGATGAAGAAAATTTTAGGCGAGATACAGACCGGCAAGTTTGCCCGCGAATGGATGCGCGAAAACAAAAACGGCCGCCCCAATTTCACCAAAATGCGCGCCGAGGGTGAGAGCCACCAGATTGAGGTCGTCGGCGAAAAACTGCGCGCCATGATGCCGTGGATGAAGAAGTAAAGGCGTATCTCGTATTTCGAGAATCAAAAACTCCGAACTACGAAATACGAGATACGAAATGCGAAACATGACTACCGAAAACAAAGTTTTAATCTTCGACACCACCCTGCGCGACGGAGAACAGGCGCCGGGCGCCAGCATGAACAAAGACGAAAAGCTCGAAATCGCCTTTGTCCTGGAACGACTGGGCGTTGATATCATCGAAGCGGGTTTTCCGATCGCCTCCAAAGGGGACTTTGAGTCCGTCCAGAACGTGGCCAGGCACATCAAAAACTCCACGATCTGCGGCCTGGCGCGGTCCTTAAAGAAGGATATCGATGCCGCGGCCGACGCCGTTAAATCCGCAAAAAAGAGCCGTATCCATGTTTTCCTGGCGACGTCAAAAATTCATCTGGAGTATAAATTTAAAAAAGGGCCGGAAGAGATTCTGCAGATCGCCGTGGACATGGTGAAGTACGCCCGCGATAAAAACGACAATATCGAATTTTCTCCCGAGGATGCCTCGCGTTCGGAAAAGGATTTTTTGTATCGCGTGCTGGAGGCCGTGATCAAAGCCGGGGCCACGACCGTCAATATCCCGGACACCGTCGGGTACGCCACCCCCGGCGAGTACGGTCAGTTGATCTCGGACATCAAAAACAATGTCCCGAACATCGGCAAGGCCGTGATCTCGGCTCATTGCCACGATGATCTGGGGCTGGCCGTGGCCAATTCGCTTTCCGCGATCCGGAACGGCGCCCGCCAGGTCGAATGCACGATCAACGGGATCGGCGAACGGGCCGGCAACGCCTCGATGGAGGAGATCGTGATGGCCCTGCGCACACGTTCTGACTTTTACGGCTGCGCGACTGCGATCAACACCAAAGAGATTTATAAAGCTTCACGTTTGGTCAGCAAGCTGACCGGGTTTGCCGTGCCGCCGAACAAGGCGATCGTCGGGGCTAATGCCTTTCGCCATGAGTCCGGGATCCATCAGGACGGCGTTTTGAAAGAGCGTTCAACGTATGAAATCATGAGGCCGGAAGACGTCGGGTTCCCGGTTGCCAACATCGTCCTGGGCAAACATTCGGGCCGCCATGCCTTCAAGGTGCGTTTGAAATCTCTGGGGATCGAGTTGAAGGAGCCCGAGGTGGATAAAGCCTTCGAGCGGTTTAAAGAGCTGGCCGACCGAAAGAAGCAGGTTTTCGACGAGGATCTTGTCACGATCATCGAGGACGAATTGCAGGTGGTCAAGACGACCTGGTCGCTGGTGGATCTCGTGACGACCAGCGGCACCCGGATCAAGCCGCAGGTTGAGGTGACGCTGAAATCCAAGGGCAAAACGCATAAAAAAACTTCTTCCGGCGACGGCCCGGTCGACGCCTGTTACAGCGCCATTGACGACATCACGGGTTTTAAGGGTGAGCTGCTGGAATACTCCATCCAGTCGGTGACGCGCGGACAGGACGCCCAGGGCGAGGTCACCCTCAAAGTCACGGGCAACGGCAAGAGCGTGATTTCGCGCGCCGCCAGCACGGACATCATTGTCGCCTCGGCCAAGGCGTATCTCAATGCCATCAACAAGGTGATGGCGTAGACCCCCAAGGGCCGGCCCGCAAATTCTTCATGAGCGCAGAGAAACCAACGTATGGCATCATCGGGTACCCGGTCGAGCACAGTCTTTCGCCCCTCATGCACAATACGGCGTTTGAAGAATTGGGTGTTGCCGCGATCTACAAACTTTTTCCCCTGCAGGAAGACGAGCTGCCGCAATTTTTTATCGATCTGCGCAAAAAGGATTGTCCGGTCTTTGGTTTGAATGTCACTGTCCCATATAAAGAGAAGGTGATCGGGCATTTGGACAGTCTGACCCCTTTTGCCCTGAAGGCCATGTCGGTCAACACCATTGTCATCTCGGGGGAAAGAAAGATGATCGGGCATAACACGGATGGGCCGGGGTTTCTGGCGCATTTGGCGGAGCTGGAATTCAGCCCCGGGGGCAAGCGGGTCGCGATCCTGGGCGCAGGGGGGA
>CAYHZK010000048.1:9800-13692 GCA_964361085.1 uncultured Planctomycetales bacterium | reverse complement strand
GACGGGACGCGCCGGAACGGTTTTGATTTCCGGAGCTACCGTTCTGGCCGCGCTCGCCACCTGAACCGGTTCGTCAACCGCAGCCTTGGCTGCCACGGTTTCGCCGAAAGACCGCGCGTTGCTTAATTCTTCTTTCTTTGCTAATTCATATTCAAACAACATCGCCAGGCGCTCATCGACCGCCGTCATCGCGTGATGGACCGTTACAGCATCAAATTTCTTCTCCACCCCATCACTAAAATGTCTGACAACCTCCCCTTGTGTTTTGATCCCGGGAGACTGTGCTGATATTGCTTTCGCCACATCAAATTCGGCAATCGAGCGGAGATGATCGAGGCGATTTAAAATTAAGCCCAGCGGCCCCGACGGAACATCTGTCGCAAGATCGTCGTCCTTAAAGTGATCCCAAACCGCAACCATGCGGTCGGACTGAATCAAGCTGTGTTGGTTAAACTGGGAACGAACTGAGGCGGCATAGTGCTGCAGTCTGGTTTCAAAGGCCCTGCGGTTCAGGCCGTCGGTCATGTCATGCGGCGGATTTTTGGCGTCCCGGGGAGCCAGGATCATTGTTGGCCCCGACGGCGGACCGCGCACAACCATCACATCGTACCCTTCAAAAATTTCCGCCTCCTCAAGGGTCGTGTATCGCAGCAACGACATGGCCTCATCGCCGGCCTTATAACCCCATGCGCTGTCATTGATGACCTTAAAGTCGCGGGTCAGAATGCGATTGTCCTTAATGCCGATTTTTGCGGCTTCCTTCTTAATAAGATCCTCGATCGATCCTTCATCACGATAACCGCTCATCCCGAGTTGAACAACAATCGCCTGCCGCAGTTGATCCGGATTCAAATCATTGATCCATTGCTCAGCCGCTTCGCGGGACTCTGTATAGGAAACAGAGGATCGCTCACCCCAAACCTGGGCGGCACTCTTTGCTTGATCCCGGAATTGGTCAAACGCCTTGACATAATCAGAACTTTCGCTTTGCCTTGCGATGGAACGCCCTTTCGCATGACTATGGACATCGGCTTCTCCCCCATAAGAAACAATAGGAGGCAAAACAACGGTATGCCCGGACTTAAAGATGTTCTTTGAAATGTCCTTCCTTTCTTCTGCCAGGCGAAGGGCATTTTTGTAAATCTCCTCCATGCTGCCGCTCTGGTCAACCTCGGAGATCTTTGCCAATCCGCCGGATAAACTTAACGAAAATTCATTGCCAAAGCGATCCAGCCAGGACGGCGCAACATCAACATTTTTTCCTTTTTGTTCCCGCGCCACCGTGCCGGCAAGCTGCAACCGGCTTCCGACAGAAGAATTGATGAAGCCAACCATCTGCTCCAAAAATTCGCGGCTGTCGCCTTCGATATTTTCCCGCAGGGCCACAATCGCCAGATGCTGATCGCCAATCCTGGAAAGACGCCCGCCGTTTTCAGCGATCCTGGCTGCCAGAGTCTTATTGCCGACAATGTTTTCCACCTGCCGCTTATTCTTTGTCTTAAGAAGGGCCGCTGCGTATTTCCGGGCATCAACGGCTTCTTTGAATTGCGCTAATTTGGCTATAGATTCCTCGTCTGTCTTCGGCATGACCAGGACAAACTCATCTCCGCCCTGCTGCCAGGCCGCGGCTCCTTCTCCGAGGTCTTCGACCAGGGCCGACAAGCTCCTCTTCATCATATCAATCGCCACATCCGCGCCTTGTTTCCCGACAATCTTGTTGGTCCAATTCAACATGTTCAGGTCAAAAAAAACCAGGGCCGGCGGCTGACCGGTTTTCAAAAGCCTCAGGACATGGTCCTCTCCTTCTTTGCGACTGCCGGCCAGGGCGGCTCTGTCAGAAGCGGCCGCTGAAAAGGCAAACCGGGTATCCGGCTTTTTGATCGCCTGGGACAACAGCATCCCCGGCATCATAACCGGTGACGGCGGCAGCTGCGGCGTCATATTTTGTAATGTCGGCGCAATCCCCTGAATCGGCAGGACCGATTGCCTCAAGCTCTCGGGCAGCTGCGGTGTCGTGGTTTCCGGCGCTTCGGTGAATATGATGCTGGGCTCATCAACCAAACTTTCATAACGACGCGCCACGCCTTCAACCCTCTCCGTCATGGCCATCTCGGTTTCCTCGACCATCTTGCCCTTATCCAAAAGGACGCGGGATGACAGATCCAGGGCGGCGACCAGCGCGCGCTCAACAGGAGAAGCCGCATCGACTCCCACCTGAGTCGACAGAGGCTTCCGTCCGACACTGATCAATTTCTCAAAGAATTCTATGTTAGCGACCAAAACCTTTTTATCTTCGCGGGTAACGACAATCTCCGGCGAGATCTGATTGGGAACCACAGCGACATCAGTCACCCCGACCTTCATTAAGATATTAAGCACACCGTTTAAACCAAGCGCTTGTTCTCGTTCGTCCTTCGAAATCCCCATGCGGCCCACAAGCCCGTCTCTGTTATATAATCCCCTCGCCAGTTCATTTTCAACATTATGACTGATCACCTGCGGCCTCACCGCCGAAATCACGGATGCCGGCAATTCGCTTCCTTCGCTGGCGATTTTAAAGAGCTCGGAGGCCGCAACAGGGGCTTTATAGACAAAGACCGAGAGGTCATCTTTGGCCGCATGAGCCGCAAGCTTGTCGTCCTTCACACTCACAACCTTGGCGATAACGGTCAGCAGGAAGTTTTCAAATACGGTATTCTGCTTAACGTCCTTGGTCAGCTCATCAATGATACCAAGGGTGGTTGCGCTGACGACCTCACGCTTTTGCTTCAACTCCCGGAGTTTTGTCAACTGAAGATCCATAAAAGATGAACCTAAAACGAGGACCATCTTGAGCTCTTCCGTATCCGTTCTCAGGGTTTCCATAACCCTGGCTGCTGTTCTGTTGGGAACAATGTTGCCGGCCACGTCAACCTTGACATAAATTTCCTTATAATCGCCAAAGACGCCGTTTTCGCTCAGATAAGAAATGGTCTCGCTTAAGACCCTTGCTTCGTCCGACCCCGATGCGGCGGGGATGACTTTGTTGAGCCAGACATCGATTTTCTGGGCGAGATCGCCGCGCTTTTCAAAATCATCCTGGTTGATATATCCCGGCTGGATATTCGGGTCGCGCACCTTGGCGCTTTGTTCGATCGGGCGGAACGAGGCGCGGACATCGTCGCCTAAAAACGCGCCGAAATCATCATCAAAAACCGTAACCGCGGTCGGATCATTCTGCACATCCGCCATGGCAATGTCCGGACGAATAGCGACCTTGTCCTCGCTGTTTTCGTCAAAGGCATAAAGCGTAAATGTGTTTTTCCCGGACTCAAAGACATACACATTGCGCCGATCTTCACGGGCAATCTTTTTCGCCTGGGTAACAACATCGTCCGACTTCTCTTCTTTCCCGACTTTATAAATTTCAACACCGGCAGCGCCTGCGACCTGAGACGCCTTTGCGATTTCATATTTTTTCAAGAGCGAGGATGCGGCGCCAAGCTTCTCATTTAAGGAGGCAACGTCCACGGCCTCTTTGGTATCAAGCGGCGATGCGGTGACCCTAAAGGCGCTGCCCTTAAGATCTTTGCTCGCCAAATCGACTTTCGCCGCCGGAACGACCTTAACAATATTGCTCTGCACCGTGAAGGCGCTCCCGTATTGTTCCGGCTGGGCAAACGCTCTTGCCGGCTTCGCCACCATCGGGGCTCTCGACACAAAAATTGTCTTATCAAATTTCTCTGCTTCCTTCACCACCAGCGCAAACGGCCCCTGCTTAACCCGGTTCAACCCGCTCTGCGCCCGCTGCTCGATCCCCTGTATCCCTACCGCCACTCTCTGCTTTTCAACTGGAGATGCCGTCAACGCCACCGAACTCCCAGGCGCAAACGCTTCTTTTGCCGCCACATTC
>CAYHZK010000048.1:0-9700 GCA_964361085.1 uncultured Planctomycetales bacterium | reverse complement strand
CTCCCCGCCAGCCTTCACGATCGGCGTTGCCGTCAACGCCACCGAACTCCCAGGCGCAAACGCTTCTTTTGCCGCCACATTCACAGGCTCCGGCATCGAAAACACATGCACCGCGCTCCCATATTGCTCCGGCTGGGCGGCCCTGGCGGTTTCCACTCTCGGCTTTTGCGCCATTACAGTCGGCGTCTTCGCTGAAAGAATCGTCCGGTCAAACTTGTTCACCTCATTCACAACCGGCGCAAACGGACTTCGCGCCACCTTCTCTAAATCCGCTCGTCGAGCTAACGCCTCAACCCCGCGAACCTCCCCGCCAGCCTTCACGATCGGCGTTGCCGTCAACGCCACCGAACTCCCAGGCTCAAACTCCTGTTTTGCCGCCACACCCACCGGCTCCGGCATCGAAAACACATGCACCGCGCTCCCATACTGTTCCGGATCAATTTTCGCAATTTCCCTTCTCTTTGGTTGCTCAATTGTAATAGCAGTAATCTGCACAGCGCTGCCGTATTGCTCCGGAGACTGCCGATCATTTCCCCTTGAAATTGGCATCATCGGTGCAAGCGGCATCGAAGAAGGATTCAGAACAGGCATACTGGGAACAAATCGTTGTTGGTCAATCATGACAGGGGCGCTCGGACGAATATCACTCACCACGCGCGACAAAGACGCGTTATCAGATCGTGTTTCCGCAAACCTAGTTCCCAAATCTTCCTCTGAGGTATTCATGGCCAACATCACTGGAGCCGATGTCTGCGGTTCGTTCAGCATCGCGCCTCTTAGAGTTGGCGTTGGCTTAAGTTCCTCTGTTGCCCCACCCTCAACATTCGGCCGGACGACCTGATACACCGTCATTTTTCCGCCATCGATGATCGTCGCCAAATCCTCGACCCTGGACTGCCCATGATACAAATGATTGACCACTACTGATTCAACGCGGATCTGCGTCTCTTTCTGCGGTTCAAAGACAACTTTCTGCGACGGTGACGCGGCATTGGGGACAAAATAAAACTTACCGTCATTATCCAGCTTTATTTCTTTCCATTGCTTAACACCCAAAAATCCTTTGATGCCGGCCTCATCCTGCGGGACAAAAATACGCAAAGCGGCCAAGGAGGCGTCTTTCTTTAACCCATACTGTTTCTTGATGCTATCTTTTAGGGATTTTCCATCATCTGCTTTAAATTTCAATTCTTTGGCTTCTTGTCCGGCAACAATACCCACATGCGTATTTCTGCGGTTTTCCATCGAGGCCTGCAAAGAATAATTTTTATTATTCTTCGTGGTCCATGTCTTTCCCTGTTCCAGGGCCAGTGAGAGAAAATCGGAATCCGTGTAATAGAAGGAAATAACGTCATATTCTCGCAAATTCTGGGCGAGGCCGGCAGGCAAAGTCTTGCCGCCTAAAATCGCGTTCTGGATCTGCCGGAAGGTGCCTTTGGGACGGCCCTTGAAATCTTTGGGTAAATACCGGGAAAGATCAACAACAGTATTACTAAGGGCTTTAATGGCGCTTTCCGACGGTTTCTTTCCTGTAAGTTTTCCAGTCAAGGCTTTATCAAGCGCAAAAAGGATCATCTGATCTTTTTTGGAAAGAGTTTTTTCAAGTTTATAAATCTCCACACCGCCGCGATCAAGGATATTGCCCGCCATCTTCCAGCCGTCGCCAAAGGCCCCGATCCGATCGGAGGTGCGCTCTTTTGTACTGGAAGGAGCAAAATGATTGATCATATGCGCAACATTCGCGGCACAATTGGCCTCATCAAGGATGTCAGGCATAATGCTGGTCAAAATTTGATTAGGATCAACAATATTAGAGGAACCGTGGAGCAACCGATTGATGGACTGACGGGCCTCAGCCAAGGTGAATTTGGGTTTGGCCGTTGAAAAGTTTGTTTGTATCGCCGTGGAAGACGGCTGTGTTTTCGTGTTGTTGGCCCCATCCGCTGTCGGGGAAGACAACATCAGGCCAGCGATCAGTCCAGCCGTTAAAACTTTTTTGACAAGCGAGGATTTGGAGGACTGCAGTGAAAATTCCGGAGCCGGAGGAGCGCGCGGCTGGATTGATGAGTTATCCACTGAGCGGGACATATTGGCTGTGTCCGTCAAAATGATTCTCTGCCCCTGATCGTTGCGTCCGGCAAGAATGGGTGCTCCTCTGGGGTTAAACAAGACTTTATGTTTGGCCATGTCAATCATGGTCTCGGCAATGGCCACTTCGGCTGCGGTCATTTCATAGACCGGCAACATCTGTTCTTTTCGTTCCTGCTCATGTTGCGGAAGAGTAACGGCCGCCGGAATATCGTTGCCGTTGGGAAATGCCGGCAAAGTCCGCATGGTCAAGGACAAATCTCTTTCTCCAACGGTTTCCCCGCCTTTAAATTCCTCTTTAGCCGCCTCAGCGCCGCGGGCAACGCGTCCCTGCAACCGGGCATATTCATGGTTTGGTTGTTCCATCTTCACCGGGTCAACGACAAGAGAAGCCCCGCTCAACGCAGGTTCGGATTTGACGGTCACCGTCATTTTCTCTTTATTAATAAGACCTTGGTCCCTGGCCTGAAGATATCGCTCCGGGCTCACCTGAAGGATATTGAGGATGTGATGGTTTTGGGCGGTGACCTTCACGTCGTAAGAATCTTCGGTCTGATCACCGGGAAGCACAATCGTACGATCGCTCGGGCTCCGGGAAGACGTGCTCGGCCGCTGAATCAGAAGCCCCATGCTTGCGATGGTCCCCGGCTGTAAAATTTTTCCCTGCTCATTATAAACCGTGGGTTTGTCAAAATTATCGAGCGTTACCCGCAATAATTCGCCGGTCTTTTTATCCACCAAAAAGAAGGCCGGATTGACATCCTGATGGCCCCGCACCCTGGGATTACGCAACGTTAATTCATCCTTCGCAATTGAATAATCCTTGGTTATCGCGAAACCTTTTCCGGAAAGATTCTCTTCAACGGCCTGTGGTAAGGCCTTATTAAGAAACGCTATCTTCTCTTCGAGAGAGCCGGGACGCTGAGCCGCGTCCTCAATCATTTTTGAAACAATGCTAATCTGCCCATCAACGACCTGATTGCCGGCATCGCGCCCATGCTGGGCAGAGACAGCCCCAAGATTATGAACATCAAAACGGAAGAGCGCCATTTTCTGAGATGGGGCATCCCAGATCACGGCCCCGATCTCATCAGAATTCGGTCCCAGCCGCACGGTTAAAGCGACATTTTCCTGGGGTCTTCGGCTTCCTAAATAATTAACCGCGTTCTGGAAACTATCGTTTCGGATAAAGACAGTCTGTTCGGGCTTGATATTAGGAGAAACGTATCGGACCTGATCTTCAACAAATTTCCGGGTGACCTCACGGACCCGCGATGGATCTCCTGACTTTTCCGCCTCTGCGAATATCTTTGCAAAATTCTGCGCGGGGACATGCGAAACCGCTTCGGGGAAAGCAAATTCTTCAAATCCCAGCATCTCCAGTTCTTTGATCGTGTTCTGAACTTCCGGAGAATACGAGGTAAATCCGCTTTGCCCCTGCTTTTTAGCATCAGAAAGCAACGGCTTCATAGCGGCCTCGACATTGCGTTCCAATGTTTCCATATCACCCGGCTTTGCCGGCTGGGCCGCCGCGGCCATAATCCGTTCCCGGGTTGCCTTAATAAAATCCTGACCGCTGAATGTCAGCTGTGTATATTTGGCAAACTCCGACGCCTGTTGATCAATCCGGTTGGCTGATTTGACCGCCTCGGTCTGCTCTGTCGGGGCGACAACCACCTGCTCAGAAACCCCAACGTAAAAATTGAAATCCTTGGCCGTGAATTTGTCTTTGATCGCCGCGGCCAAACCGGAATTTTTCTTGATGTTATTTACGGTATCCGTTCTAAATTGAGACTTTTCATCAACAAAGATCTTATTAAGCGCTGTCTCAACAATTTTTGTAGATTGAGAAGACGCGGCCTGATCGTTAAGGATGACCGCTTTATAACTCGGTCCGGCGGTATAGACCCCCTTGACCTCAACCCCGGTACCAGCCAGTTCTTTTTGCAACGCAGACTGGATGGCCAACGCGGTTTCGGCCAATGCCTCGTCGCCGAATTCATGGCCGCCGATTGTATTGAGATTCTTAAAATTCTGGAATTTGATATCCAGGACCCGAACACCCCTGCCCTTTTCATAATCTGTCGGAGCAGAGAACAACTGGAGCAAATCCTGGCCATATTTACTCATGCTGGATACGCCATTTGTACTCATAAAGATATTGCTCACGGCCCGGAATTCATCCTTGGCCTGGGCCATGGTCATCGGTGTCCGGCTTGACAGAGCGGTATCGGGAGAATCGGTTGCGGAATCAAAAATTTGTGCCTTTATTTTCGGAAGAGCGTCTCTTAAAATTTGCCCTCTGGGATCATCGTTCAGAAGATAATAAAGCCTCGGGGCAACCGCTCGTTCGCTTTCTAATGTGGCATGTTCATAGTGTCCAAAATTTTTGTACGTTAAGGCCACGGCAACAAATTCATGGACCATATCCGCGTCTCTTCTGGGCTCTGCGTAATCACCATAGGGGGCCATCGCTTCTTTAATTTCGGCATAATAAGCCGGATTCCGGCGGATAATGTTAACCAATTCCACCGTTTTCTCCCTGGTCCCAATAACGGTATGAATGACTTCGTGAAAGACGGTTGACTGAAGGACCTCAGACATTTCCCGATCATCCACTTGAGATTTGTCACCGATCAAGGCCTTGGGACTGACCACCACAATCCTTTCCGTATCTTCAGGCAGATTATGCCGCTTGACAAGTTCTTGAACCTCAGCCGGGTAAAATTCCTTTGAAATTCCCTTTCCAACGGGGTTACTCCCTTCCGGCGCAAAGATCTGGTCGTCAATAACAATTTGCGGCAACCGGGCATCCTTCTGGTAAGCCGCATTCAACGTCCGGACTTGATTGATAATCTCGCTGCGGGCCTGAACCCCGGTCAACGCGGCCTTGTCGGACGAACCGCTGGATTTTGGAGCGGGCGCTGTTAATCCTTTGAGGATATCGCCGGCTTCTGATTCCCTGACGTAGGCCTTGAGTCCGACATTCATTTCCTTTGCCAGAGAGACCCGATTGTTTCCATCATAAATTTTAACGCCCCCGCCTCCGGTCAAATCCAGGACAACCGGGTCCTCACCGACAATCCCTAGAATCGCTCGCTCGGTTCTAAACGCGCTGGGGGTGTGACTTAAAGGAATCTGAGCAACCTGTTCGGGAGTTAACGAAATCTCTTTTCGTGTCTCAAGCGGAGAAATCCTGATAATATCCGCATTCCGGCCAATGTCGGGATTGTCTTGATAAATCTTCGCGATGGCCGCGAGGATCTGTCCGCGAAGCTCAGGAGCTTTCTCAACCTGGGCCGCCAAAGGACGAATGGTATTGCTAAACGTCATTTTGCTGCGGCTTTCTTCATTTGTGGAAACGGCTTGCCGATTCGCGACAAAATCCGAGACCCCCTGAAGATACGCCTCGCGGCTGTCAAACGGCTTGTTCAATGCCGTGTGGTCTTTTAAGCTGGCCAGTGAGGCAGGATCTGAGGTTGTTGGTTTTGACTTCGCTTCCTGCGCCGCAAGGACTCCGAACGCGGAATGAACAATATTGGATTGATCTGTCTTGGTGGCGTTGTCGCGCGGCTCAAAACCTTCCCGCTTGAGGAACTGCACAACATTAGGCGTTGCCTCCAGGGCATCTTCGTTGGGAGTGGCGACGTTGCTGTATCGGCTCAAATACGAATTGAGTTCGCGTTTAATGGCAGCCGTATCATTGCCATGCTTCTCGCGCAAAAACTCGACCATTCTGACCGCCTGATCAAAATCACCCGGCCCCTTACTCAAAGAAGCATTGTCAACGGTGGACTTCGAAACTGATCCGCTGTTTCGGAGCATATACGCGACATGGCCGGCGTTGAGGGCGACAGGCTCGCCTTTTTCCGAAACCGCTAATGAGGCCGCTTCTCTGGTAATATCGGAAATGCCTACGGTTTTGAGGAAATTGGAATCAGTATGGTTGATCGGCGTTGTCTCGCGGGCGAGGATGACGCTGTCTTTGCTGACCTGATCAATCGCGACTTCCTTCTGATCGCTGTTCCCGCCCAAACGGCGCAAGGTCATTCTTTCAGTCAATTCATAAACCGGTCTATTGCTCGACTGCGCCCGGGCCGAAAACTTGTCAAACTCGTCATTGTCCCGGGCAATCGTCAATTGAACCGCCCCGCGGGCGACGGCGATTTGAGCGTCGATATTAAAGCGATCAGACAAATCATTGATAAGAGCCGGGCCGGCAACATTAGCGCGATTAAGATAATTACTAGAGGAAAGATTCGGGAGCAGCACGGGAGTGGGAATATTCGGAGAAACCGGCGAAAGCAACTGTGTATTAGGCGTCAACGCCGGGCTGGCCGCCTGCAAACTGCTATTGGATACAGGAGAAACTGCCGCCGCGGGTTCGGTTGTGACACCGCTTAAAGTCGGCGTGGATGGAATAGCTGGAGGAGCGCGGGGGGACTGGGTTTCGAATGAGCTTGTCAATGACAGCTTGTTTTGGCTGGCGCTCGAAACCATACTCCCCGCAGAAAGATTTCCAATCGAGGCAACAGGCTGAGAAAGGACGGCTGGGGATGAAACCCTGCCCTGATCATCATTCCCCGGGTTAGCATTCCCTAAATTAGCAATCCCGCCAGAACTGCTCATCGCCATGGCGAGAGGGGAGGTGGCTGGGCTGTAAGAAATTCCTGTGCTAGGGAGGACAAAGTCTGTAGCAGAAAACGCTCGGGGCATCACTGTGGCTGGGGTGACAGGACTTGTCGCTGAAGAAGGATTTGTAACCCCATCATTTCCTTGCACTCCACGATTTCCGCGTCTAGTCTTAAAAGGATTATTGGCGTTCGTTTCCTGATGTTTGGGAGCTGGCGTATTATTACTATCAGCAATATTCGAAATTTCGTCTGTAGAACTTAATCGCTGTCCCGCGTTTTTCTTAACCTTAAAGGGATTGGTTGGTTTTGGAGGAGGAGGCAGCGGCGAAGAACCAGCCAGCATCAACTCTTCGCCATTCTTATCATCTGGGGGCTTTTGTCCTCCCAGAGCATCCATGAGGGATTTTATCTTGTCCGGCGGCATCCCTCCCACAGCAATTGAAAGCAGTCCCTCACCCCCAAAGTTTTGACGTCCCAATGATTCCTTCTCCGCAAAAGCTACGGCGAAGCTCGCTTTATCAGGATGCACAATTTGGAGTGTTTGGGTCTCAAAATTCTTGGCCGTAAATTCTGTAGAGGTCACTGAGGCAACGACCCTCTCAGCCTCCATCTGCTTGGCAATATAATTCTTATTGGCCGAAGTCCCGGGACGACCGACATCCTCCGGGTGCTTCTCAACCAGTTCATCCACCGCATCAAGGGCTTCGACAAATGCATCTAATTTCTTGCGGTCACTCATTAAGTTATCCCAAAAAACTGCGGCAACACTACCGACGCTATTATCACGATTCACTGCGGCAATTATCCCAACATGCTCAGAAGCCTGGATCAGATTGGATGAGGCGCCATTCTTCCTCAGATACCGATCATCATCCTCATTAGCTGCCGTGCCTGCGCGTGCGGTCATCATATCAACCCTTCGATAAAGAGTGAACGCTAACTTAGGCCCGAACTCCCGGATCATTTGCATCAAAACAGGATCATTTTCTGCCTTGTCCTTGCTTAACACCCGATGGGTGTGGAATCGTACAAACCCCATATCTCCTTCTTGAAGCCCTGTCGGGATTTGGAAAGTGTTTTTGTCTAGGGTTTTTAATCTCCAAAGATAATCGAGATGAACTGAGTTAGTCGTCCCCAGTAATCCATATCGAATTGGCTCATTAACCATCTTTAAGACCTGTTTATCTCCGTTAGTGCCATAACTCACATTAAACGACACATTTGGCATCTCGACATCATCACCGGTATAATCCAATTCCATGATTCTTTTTGCAATATGCTCCTCTGTGAGCTTGCCGCCTCGTTGTCCTTGTTGATAATACTTAAGAGCCCGCTTTGTAAGATAATCCTCCCACGGTGAACTCAAGGTGATGTTATCTGATGATATAATCGTTCCACTGCCTGATATGTTTCCCGATGCACGTTCGTGGAAATCACCTCCCAAGGCTAACATGGCAAGTTTTCGGGTATCCATATTGACTCCTAACAATAGGAGCGGAATCCCTTCGTCTCCAATTTTTCGCAAGGCAAAAGAATTGGCGTCATCGAAAACAAATATTCCCTTTTGAGGGATATCCAAGGTCCACTTTCCATCTTTCCCTTTAGTCCCCAAACCAGTGATTTCGGCTGACCCTCGAACATGTTTCCGATAATAGTCTTCCGTAGCCGCTTTTACATCTTGCGCATCTCTTAAAGGATAACCAACGGAGCTCACCAGTTTTGTGTTATCTGAGGCCTGCGTGGCCGTGTCATTTAAAATTGCCGAATCCGAAATTGTGCTTTTGCTATCCAATGAGGCCAATTCAATCTGCGCAACCCAGACATCTTTTAACATCTTTGACAAGAATGTACTCTGTTCAGGATTAACAGGACTAATCCCCGGAAGCGAGAGCTGCAACAATGACATCGGGGAGAGAATAGGGGCGATCTGGGGCGCTGGCAACTGGGGAAGCGTGGCTCCCATCCCTTCCATTCCCGGCAACTGAAGCTGCAAGGAATCTTGCGCCGTGATCGTCTTTAATTCCTGGACAAAGCTATTGGCGCCCGTCATTTCATTCGCCAACTTCTCAGCTCGCCTTGTTAATTTATTAGACTGATTCTTCAATTCATCAGTAACCCACGCCTTCAATTGAACCCGTTCTGTGGCGGCCAATTGAGTCCCAGCTTCTTTTTTATCTGTCCCCAACCGGTCTAAATGCGTCAAGGCTGAGGGGGCCATTTCCTTGGCGGCCGTGGTCAAGGGGACTCTTAAGGTAAACGGTGTCATTCCTTCCTGGCCCCGGACATCGATGACCGCCACAGCAAACCCATTCCATTCACCTACTCTAATATTAATATCGTCTGTTGTCAGGTCTTGTAACGCCTGGTTATATTTGGCGACACTGACCTGCGCAAATTTACTCCCTTCTTCAAACTTACTGACAGCCTTTTTGGCCAATGATTCAGCTTTATCCTGATTCCCCGCCTCCGCCGCTTCTTCGGCATACTGTAACAGCTTCAGCCCTTCAATCATATATGCCCTGGCTTCACCCTGATCATAACCACGGCTGTAAAGATCCCCAACTTTTTTCATCACAGCGTCCGGAGTATTAGCGGTAATCCGAATATACTCACCGTTTGACTTTCCGGCCATGGCTAACCAGCGGTCAGACGTGTGTCGCAACTCATGGAGGATCTGGGCATGATCGTCCCCGGTTAAGAAACCAATCAGATTCTCCGTTCCCATGACAAATTTGTCGCCCATAATCATCGCTCCGCCACCTTCGCGAAACTCACGGGTCCCAAAAGTGGGCGCGTATAACAAATCCTGACTGAATGTCATATATTTTGGATTACCGCTCTCATCCTTGCCCGTTTCAATTTTATGCTGCTGCAACCGGCGGAGAATTTTTGCTTGTTTGCTCATTGGCTGATTGCTTCCACTCAATGTGAATCTGCGCGCATTGTGTTCCTTAACGTCGCTTCCACTAAAGTTATC
Organism: uncultured Planctomycetales bacterium; assembly: GCA_964361085.1. Taxonomy (GTDB): domain Bacteria; phylum Omnitrophota; class Gorgyraeia; order Zapsychrales; family JANLHA01; genus CAYHZK01. The sequence continues at coordinate 1 of CAYHZK010000048.1, read as the reverse complement.
A
>CAYHZK010000047.1:12967-13744 GCA_964361085.1 uncultured Planctomycetales bacterium | reverse complement strand
TGCCTCCGGAGGCCACCTCCAGCAGCCCGGGACGCGCCTCCGAGGCGCCCGTGACCATGATGTCCGCCTCGCCGTCCGCGATCGTTTCAAACGAAAACCCGACCGAGTCCGTCCCGGCGGTGCACCCCGTCGAGATCGTATTGCAGACACCGCGCAGGCCATATTTCGCGCTGATCTCGCTTGAAGGCGTGTTGAACATCGAGGCGTCGTAAAGGTCCGGCCGCACGATCGCCGGGTCAATGGGATTTTTGCCGCTGTCGGTCACGAGCGCGAATTCTTCTTCCATATATTTGGTTCCGCAGATCGCGTTGGCAAGCGATACACCCGTGCGCCGGGGGTCGATCTTGCTCAAATTCAACCGAGAATCTTCGAGGGCCATACGGGCGGCGACAAGCGCAAACTGCACGTAGCGGTCCATGCGCACGCTCTCCTCCCACGTCAACCCCATCTCGACGGGATCAAAATCCCGGACCTGCGCCGCGATTTTTGTGTTGAATAACGAGACATCGAATTCCGTCACCCGCTTCACCGCGGAAATGCCGTTGACCATCGCTTTCCAGCAGGCCTCCTTGCCCACACCGTTAGGAGAAATGATCCCGATCCCCGTAACAACCACTCGTCTTGCCATTGTCTGACTCCGTTTTTTTAAAGTCGCTGGTTGGTGGTGCCTGGCGGCTGGTCGGTGGGATTACAATATCATCAACCACCAGCAACTAGCGACCAGCCACCACCGCCCGGCAATTAGCCAATTAAATTAAACTCCTGCTTCACAACCTC
>CAYHZK010000047.1:0-12957 GCA_964361085.1 uncultured Planctomycetales bacterium | reverse complement strand
TCTTCGACCTCGTGCACCATGCGGACAACCTTGTCATTCAACGGAGAGTCCATCCTCAGACTCTTCGCGACCTGCGTGACCTCGCCGTTGATAAAATCAATCTCGCTGGCCTTATGCCGCAGGATGCTCTGCAGGATCGATCCATAAAGCGGCTCCTTGCTCAGGGTCGTCAGCGTTTTGTTAATAATCCCGGCGGCCTGATCAAGCGGCATGGCCGACAACCCCAAAACCCGCTCGACCGGAAACTGCGGCAGCGACACAAGCTTCACCCCGCTGCCCTGGACGATCTGAAGACCTTCCTTCAAAAGCATGACGCTCAACTTGCAAAAGGCCAGGTCCGAAAATGTCTCCTGCATGGACTTGCCGATCAGGGCCGGGATGCAGTTGTTGAAGTTGACGAAAAGTTTCAGCCACTTCATCCCCATGATGTCGTCGCTGACGACCACCGGAAACGCTTTCCTTAAAATCTCGACCGCGCCCCGCAGCCTGCCGTCATTCGGCGTGTACGGTTTGCCGATGATCCAGTCGCCGGGAAAATTGAACGTGACCTCACCGGGCTTCGTGTAGGTCGCGCCGAACATCACAATACTGCTGATCATCATCACCGGATCAAAATGATGACTCAGGATATTGTCCGCCTGCACGCCGTTCTGGGTCGTCAAAATCAGAGAGTTTTCCAAAAACTCCTGATTGTCCGAGTAAGCCTGCTCGATGTCCTGCGTCTTGGTGGCAAAGATCACCAGATCGTATTCGCGGTCCAAACGGCGCGCGGCATTCAAACGGACATTCTCATCGCCTCCGCCCCGCTTGATCGTCAGCCCTTTCTCCTGCACGGCCTTGACCTGGTCTTCGTGCCCGACGAGCAGAACCTCCTCGCCGCTTTTCGCCAATCCCGCGGCGACGACCGAGCCGATCGCGCCGGCGCCGATGACGCTGATTTTCATTGTCCCTCCGGATGCTTGTCCTGCTCCTGCTGATACTGTTGAGGCAGATTATCTTTTAAAGCGTTTAGAACCTGCATGATGGTTTCTTCGTACTGTTTCTGATAAACAAAAGGCCAGAGGAAGGCGTTGAGCAATCCGCTAACGCGAAAATGCAGCTCAAAATCCACCCGCGTGCCGTTGGCGCGCTCTTCGAGCTTGATGACCTGGTAGCCCCGGAACATCCCGGCCTTGAAGGTGTACTCGATGAGACGGTTGGGAACAAACTGGGTCACCTCGGCGACCCAATCCGCGGCGGACGGTTTTTGAATCTTGATGCGGTAGCGCGTCCCGACCTTGACTTCGCCTTCGGTCTCCTTGATATATTTCCAGAGACAATTCTTGGGCCACCACGCGGCCTCGCCCCACAGGGCGACCTGCGGCCCGACGTACTCAATCGGAACCTCGACGAAAACAAAACGCTGGATTGTCGGAGTTTTACTTTTGTTCTTTGCGTTCGGCGTATTTTTCATAGTCAAAACCCACCTCGTCTAAAAGCCTGATCATTAAACTAAAAAAAGCCTTGGGGACTTCCGAAAAAAAAGCCTCAACGATATCCGACTCCTCCACCAGGCCTGAACCGCGCGCCCGCGCGATGAGCTGCGCTTTCTTATCGACGACCCTCTGCGCGATCTCGCGATGAAACATCGGAATTTTTTTAATCATCGTCAGATACTTCGTCTGGGCCTTGGGCTCCCAACTCAATTTTGTTTGTATTGTCGTCATCATCACCCCTGCTTCCATTTCTTAAAGGTTGTGATTGCCTTTGTTATCAAAAATACCGCAACGGCCCGGACAGAGATCAGTCAGAACCAATGAGTTACTAAGGACCGCCCGCCGGGCGTCAGGTCAAAACAGATGTGCTTGCTCCGGGTGTATTCCAAAAGCCCTTCTAAGCCCAGCTCGTGCCCAAACCCGCTTTGCTTATATCCTCCAAAAGGAGCTTCATTATAAAACCCGCCGTAGGTGTTGATCCAGACGGTGCCGCACTGAAGTTTTGCCGCCATACGGTTGGCGCGTTCAATATCCCTGGTCCACACCGAGGCCGCAAGGCCATACGGCGAATCATTAGCCACGGACAGGGCCTCCTCTTCGCCCTTGAATGTCATCACCGTCAGAACAGGTCCAAAAATTTCTTCGCGGGCCACACTCATCCGGTTGTTAACGTTCCCTAAAATCGTCGGCGTCATATAAAAACCCCGCTGCAATTCCGGGTCGGCAGGGATACCACCGCCGCAAAGGATTTTTGCCCCTTCCTTAATACCCTGTTCAATCGACATGAGGACCCGGTCGCGCAGGTCCTTGCTGATGAGAGGGCCGAAATCCGTTTCGTAACTTAAGGCCGCGCCGATCTTCATCCTTTTCGTGCGCTCGATGAGGAGTTTCAAAAACGGCTCGGCGATTTTTTCATCCAAAAGCAGTCTTGATCCGGCCGTGCACATGGCCCCCTGATTCATAAAAATCGCCGACATCGCGCCGCCGATCGCGGCCTCCCGGTCGCAATCGGCAAAAACAATCGTCGGGGATTTGCCGCCCAGCTCGAGCGAAATTTTTTTGGTCGTGGCCGCGGCCAGGCGCATGATCTCCTGTCCGGTTTTGTTCCCGCCGGTGAATCGGATCATGTCGACGTCCCGACTCCGCGCCAGTTCGGCCGCCGCCTCATTCTGACTGGTCGCAACGATATTCAAAACCCCCGACGGCAAACCTACCTGCCGGATGATCTCCGCCAGTTTCATCACCGAGGCGCAGCCTAACGGCGACGGCTTAAACACCACCGTATTGCCGGCCAAGAGCGCCGGGGCGATCTTCCAGGCCGCCATGATCAACGGATAATTCCAGGGCGTAATACACCCGATGACCCCAACGGGTTCACGCTCGGTCAGGCTCTTGACCGGAGCCGGGACCGGGTTGATCCGGCCGGCCAGCAATCCTCCGGCAGTGGCAAAATAGTCAAAGGTGTCCGCGCACGTCGGGACATCAATAAAGGTCGATTGTTTGATCGTCTTGCCTGTCCCGAGAGTCTCCAGGTCCGCCAGGACCTTCGCGTTCTCCCGGATGAGCAGTGCGATCCGGGCCAAATGCTGCCCGCGGTCTTTGACCCCGACCCGCTGCCATTCGCCACGATCAAAAGCCTGACGAGCCGCGGCAACAGCCCGCCGCACATCCTCAACCCCCGCGTCCGCAATCCGGACAAACACCTCGCCGGTTGACGGATCCACACAGTCGAAATATTCCCCCGTCCCGCCGGATATCAATTCCCCATCGATATAAAGCTTGTACTCATGCATACTGATAAGCCTGTCACTGCTGGCTTGTGATAAAATTTTGATCCACCGACCAGCAACCAACGCCAACCACTCGCCACCCCCGTCATTCTCACGCTTAAACACCGCTCTCCAGATGCTGTCGGAGGAGGTCAAACAATACTAACAAAAGAACAAAAGTGCCTTTTACCACCGTCACAACCTGCGCCCATCCCGCCGAACTATAATGCCTGTCCCCTAGAAGATGACTGTCACCCTTGTCCCTTCGCGTATCACATAAACTATCGCCCCCCAGCTAAATTCTCTCAATATCCGTTAAAAATCGCTCCAAATCCTTCACTGAATAATATTTCCCCCCGCTCTTAGGGATAGAAATTTGTCGCGCATAATCCGCCCACTTACTATCCAACACGACCATATCGGCGTAAGACAACGAAACCACCGCATGAAAAAAATCGATTAGATCATTATTACTTATTTTTTCCTTCCGTTTAATAATCAACGATAACAACCTATCATGAACAAACACAGCAGGGCAACTCGAATGAAATTCAAGACGTTGAAATGTTTTTTCTGCAGCACATTTCCTGATTGGGTCATCCTTGCATTCATTTATCTCATCTCGAAAAGATTCTAATTGTTTCATTCTCTTAGACCGTACCGCTTGGACTTCCGGGCACAAGGATAATTCCACTGCCTTATTAAGAGTTAAAGAACCTCCATGAATGAACGGGTAATAATTACAAAAAAAGGTCTCATCAGCGAACGGAATATGGATACCTGCCTTCTCATTGTCCATGACCTTGGAGGGATTCCAATGTATCGGGAACCAATTCTCGCCGATTTCTTTCATGAAATTTTTCATGTGCTCTACTGATGGGCCTTCTTTATTCCCGCCAATATCATAAAAATTCATCCAAGAAAAACACAAAGTGCCTTTTGTCTGAAAAACAGAAAGAAATTTCTTCTGAAATTTTTCGTTGGCAGACAAATCCCTCAAAGCGCAATGATCCAAGTAAATCATCGGCCTTCGACAATTATCAATTGTTACCCAAGTCATTCCATCGCGTTTAAGAGAGGTAACCATATTCTTCCGCCAAGAGGGCCGATTTTTATAACTCGCATATCCACCCCCTGTTTGGGCCATCGCTTCCCTCTGAACTCGTGACCACATATTTATCGCAAATCTGTTTGATTTCTTTCATCAGCAAATAATCTTCCGCCGCAAGAAAGCTCCCAATAATCCACTGCCGAATAAAAGCATTGTTGCCGGCTCCGGGATCGCATTGGGTCCCGGGAATGGTTCTGGCTCAGGTTCAGGTTCCGTATCTATTTCTTCTTTCAAACTTAATCTTAAAAGATTAGCCTGCGTGATCGGCGCATCACCCTCTCTTCCGAACTGTGCGCCTTGCCTGGGGTCGACCGTTACGCCGACTATAAAAAAGTTTCTTAGATCGTTTAATGCTTCATTGTTAAGCGGAATCTCATAACGGTAAGGGATTGGTGACATGAGGGCCGTGCCACCGTATAAATCGCCGGTTCCAAGGTCTTTGAATATATCTGTCCCTTCAGCTAACGCGTCGCGCATACCGTTAACGCGGTATGCTTTCAATTTGTCTATAGGCGTTGTAACGTCCCAAACGTTAATAGATGGCCATGGCGGAAAGTTTTCGACCAATCCTCCATCAATTTGATATAGCGATAACGTGAGACTTTCCGCCAGAGATAAATCAATAGAAGAAAGGTCATAGACAAAATAGGATATTAGAGGCCCATAGGTGAGTGTGTTGGCCATACGTCTGTTGTAATAAGGCCATGGGCCTGGATAACCCCACGCGCTTTCGTGTCCACCTTCAAAATTATAACGCCCGCGGGCATATTCCGGGACGCTGATAATCACGGCATGAGAAACAGACGGATTTATCAAAAGAACTAACAGCGTTAATATAAATTTCATCTTGGTAATGTAACGTTCATTCATGAAAGTCCACATAGACGCTTTACCGAAATCTTTCTTATTGAACAAATTACGAAACAATTCTTTTCCTCACACGGCCATGCCGGCGTGGCTGATAACGTCCTTTACTCCACCGGCACCTTGGCCCAGACTTCGAAAATCCGGCTGCAGGGCGCGTACCATTTTGAAATCCTGGCGTAGTCCCCGCGCAGGTCCATTTTCTTCTGCGTCGTTGCCACAAACGGGTCGATCTCGCGGTTAAACACCGCACGCCAGATGCTGTCCGGGGCGGTGATCAAAAATTCCGCGTTCTCGTCATGCCCCACACGGGCGATCCGTCCCTCCTCAAAATGAAAACTATACACCTTCCCCGTTTCGCTGTGCTTGACCGCCAGGTCCATCGTCATCCGGGTTTTGGCGCCCAGATCTTTCATCTGCGGGTCCTCGTTGACCAGCCGCACGATCTCGTCGATCTGTTCCCGGGAAAACAGTTTGTATTTGGTCGCTGGTGGCTGGTGGCTGGTCGGTGGTCGGTGGTCGGTGGTCGGTGGTGATTTGGAATATAATTTGCTGATGGCGTCCATCTTGACCGCGTCTTCAAGGCACTGGATCAGGAGAAAACAATCGAACAGATTTTTGCCCATCGCCACCACACCGTGATTTTTGAGCACGACAATGCTGTTGGCTTTCAGGGCCTCGAGGACCGGGTTCATATCCGAGACCGCCGGTGTGGATTGCGGAACCGCTTTAATCTCGCCCAGATAAAATTTTGTTTCAAAGATCCGCGGGGTCAGCGTGTCATTTTCCAAAAAGTACGCGTTGGTGTAGGTCGTGTGCGTGTGCACCACGGCCGCCGTCTCCGGGAAATTTTTGTAAATCTCCGTGTGCATCAGGCGCTCGCTGGAGACTTGCCCCTCATCAAGGACTTTGCCGTCGAGCGTCATCAAGAGGACTTCGCTTGTTTTGAGCATCCCCAGACAGGTCTTCGTCGCGGTCAGGACGATCCGCTCCCCGTTGACCCGCGCGCTGATGTTGCCGTTCAGACCCGTGGCCAGATCTTTATCCCAGAGAAGCCGGCCCGCGGCGACAACTTCGTCTTTCAAATTTTGAATCATCTCATCCGCCATTGCTTTTCTCTCCCCCGTCAGTGGGACGAGTCTTCATAAACTTTTGTGAAATATTTTGCCGGCACCCATTCAACGAGCGGCACGTAGGTCAAAATTTTTTTGTTTGTGATCGGACGGCCGTTAAATTTCAATAAATCTTTCGGGTTGCCCAAAAGCTGCCGCTTGCGCGACGAGGGGTAACCAAAAACAGGGACACCGTGTTTTCGCGCCAGGACCGCCACGATCAAGGCCCCAATATCGCACATCGCACCCTCTTTATCGGCGGTCTGATACGACATCCACACCTCTTTGAGCTGATTCTTATAAAAAAGATACCCCGCCATGTTGTCCGCCATGAGGGTCGGGACCAATCCCCGGCGCTGAAGTTTCCGGCAGGAATCTTTGGCTGATTCGAGGTCCGGACGGCCTTCGAGGACCACCACATCTTTGCACGCCTGCTGTGCCAGCGCCTCAAAAAACATCTCCGGCAGGACACCGTGGATCAAAACCATGGATTTTTCCGTTTCAACTGACATCGATCGCGATCGCCTTTGTTATGTATTCGTGGGGAACAACATCAAACCCCGGGTATAACCCTTTCACCTTGCCGCTGACGATCCTGCGTCCTCCGAACTGGAGCAATTCTTTTTCAGGACGGATTTCAATGGGGATGTCCTTGCCCGACGCCACTTTATTGGACGGTTGGGTCAAAACATAAAAGGGAATCCCGAACTCCCGGGCCAGGACCGCGATCTGATAAGTCCCGATCTTATTCGCGAAATCGCCGTTGGCGCAATTGCGGTCGGAGCCGACGATCACTTTGTTGACCAGGCCGTCGGCCATGAGCGAGGCGACACAGTTGTCCGCGACCAGCATCACGTCCGCGCCCATCCTCTGCAGCTCCCAGCATGTCAGTTTCGTCCCCTGAAAATAAGGGCGGGTCTCGGTGGCAAAAAAGCGGACTTCCTTTTTTTCCTGCCGGCAGATGTGCGCCGCCATCGCCAGTTCGCCGCTCACATTGCAATGCGTCAAAACACTGTCGCCGTCTTTGATGCTCCGGGCGATCTGCCGGACCCGTTCCAGCCGGCGGTGACGGATCCCTTCGAGGTAGCCGTGAATATTTTTTGAAACAAAGGCCCGGACATCCATCCCCTGGCTCAGCGCAATGTCGGCCCATTTTACGACGAGCGATGTCACTTCCGAAAACGGAAAGGTTGGACGGCTCGCGTTGAGGGCCGCGGCGGTTTTACCGATCCGTTCAACAAGGGCTTGCCCGGCGTTCTTGGGATTACGATTCAATTCCAGCAAGAAAGTATTAAGGACGACGAGAAACTGCCCGAACGCCCGCGTTTTCATCTCCCGGATCACCCGGACGGCCTGGGCCGTCGTCTTGACCGGAACATATTTGAGCTGCGCCGGGATCAGGGTTTCATCAAGGACGCGGAGAACCTGGCCTTGCAGCCGGGCCGGCCAAAAGAGCGGGGATTCTTTGGGGACTGTCGCAAAACGCCCATCTGCGGCGTTATCTCCTCGTTCGCTTGTGCGACGTCCGACGCGGACGCCTCCGCGCTCACTCGTCGATGCCTTGCATCTGGACATTTTGCAACAGTCCCCTTTGATGGCTGGAGATTCGGCAGTCTTTTTCACAGGGGCGCCTCGAGTCTAAGCAATTCTTTGTCGATCTTTCCCGTCCTGTTTTTCGGCAACGCGGCGCGCAGTTCGATGGTTTGCGGGACTTTAAAATGGGCCAGATGCTCGCGCGCGAAATATCGCAAGTCTTCCGAAGCGACGGTATTGCCTTCTTTGAGAACGATAAAGGCCTTGACGGCTTCGCCGCGCAATTGATCCGAGACACCGATCACGGCCGCCTCCAAAACCGCCTCGTGTTTATAAAAGGCCGCCTCGACCTCGGGCGCGTAAACGATCTGCCCGGCAACCTTGATCATTTCCTTTTTCCGCCCGACGATATAGAAAAATCCTTCCTCATCCACCCGCCCCAGATCGCCGGTATAAAGCCAGCCGTCGCGTTTCATCGCCGCCGTCGCGGCCGGGTCTTTATAATATTCCTGCATCACGACCCATCCCCGGATCACGATCTCCCCGATTTCCCCCGTCTTGACCTCGTTGCCGCTGTCGTCGACGATACGGATCTCGCAAAGGGGCGACGGTTTGCCGATGCTGGCGATGTTGCGGCTCCCCAGTGGAGTTACCGTATTGGGTGGACACGTTTCGGTCATGCCCCACCCGTTTAAAAGCTGGGCGTTCGGACAAAATTTGTGGAACCGCTCCATGATCTCGGGCGAACTGGGCGCCCCGAAGACGACAACCCAGCGCAGGGATCCGAGGTTAAATTTTTCAATCTGCTTGAGCGACAAAATCGCCGTGTACATCGCCGGGACGATATGAAAACACGTGACCCGGTGGCGTTCGATATTCGCCAAAAATTCATACGGATTGAACCGCTCCATGACGACCAGGGTGATGCCGAAGACCAAACAATTCTGGATATAAATGAACCCGCCGATATGGCTGAACGGGATCGCGGCCAGTTTCACGTCACGGTCGCTCAAGTCGACAAAATATTCCATGGCCTTGGGCGAGCCCTCCAGATGCTTGTACGTCAAAAGGATCCCCTTGGGCTGTCCGGTTGTCCCCGACGTGTACATGATGAGCGCCGGATCGGAATCGGCAATCGAGACCGCCGGCGCCTCGGAGGAGGCCTCGTTGACAATGTCCGCATACAAAAGGATTCCCTCACCCGCAGAGTCAGGGGTGGTGACGATCATCTTTTGCAAAGAAGGGACTGTCGCTTTGATCGCAGAAAGCGAAATATCATTGCGCGGCTGGACGATAAAAATTTTGGCTTCGGAATGCGCAAGGCAGGATGTCAACTCGTCGGTCTTGAGCATAAAATCAAGCGGGACCGCCACAGCGCCCAAGGCCAAACACGCCAGATCGCTGTACACGAATTCCAGACTGTTGGGCAAACAGATCGCAACCTTATCCCCTTTTTGAACGCCTAGTTGTCGCAGGGCGTTGGCCAGCTTAAAGGTCAACCGCGGCAACTCCGCAAAACTGATGGAGGTTTCCCGGAAGATCAGGGCCGGGTTATCGCCATATTTCTGAGCTTTATCCTTCAGTAATTCTTTGATATTCATGGATTTTCCGATTCTGTCAGCAAACCAAAAACTAGTAAAATTTTGCTAGTTCGATTTTAATATGGAGGCCTTCTTTGTCAAGAAATATATTGGTTATGCCAAGTTATGCCAGGGTATCGCTGAGCTTGGAAAGGGACTTGATTTCGGCCGCGACCAAATCCCGATCGTGCTCAAGGATGATGGAGAGATGTTTGGTGGGGTTCTTCGCCAGCAGCTGCTCGATTTCACGGTGAATCCGCTTCAAGAAGATGATGCGGCCCCGCATTTTCTTCCGGGCGATTTTTTTATCCACATACGGCAGGAAATAAAGCGAGAGGTCGATATTAAAAAACGGGCGCTCGATGGACAGGAAGCTCTCGGTGATCAGGTGATCGAAGATTTTACGGCCTTTGGGGGTAATGCTGTAAACAAACTTCTCCGGCCACTTCCCCTCGCGCCCCACATCCTTGCGGATGAGATCCAGCTGCTCCATCTTTTTGAGCGGATAATAAATCGATTTCACCTGCAGACCCACGAAAGGAAAAAGCTCCTCCTCGATCGTCCGCTTGATCTCATAGCCGTGCTTGGGCCCGTCGACCAGAAGACCCAGGAATAACATTTCGTGTTCAATCATAAGAAAATTTCATCGCGTGAAGCGCACCACGTGAAGCGTATCTCGTGTTGGGCCTTTTTCGCTTCACGCTTCACGAACGACGCTTCACGATCTCAATAATCACTTCATTTCTTCAAAGGACTTGCCCAATTCCTGAAAAATCATCTCCGCCACCCTGACCCTGGCGCTGCTGCTGAGAGAGGAGATATCAATCCCCGTCCCATTCCCCCCGAGCGGCGTAAAAAATATTCCCACCTCGGTTGTATTGACATTGCCGGGGACACCCATCACCACAATCAGTTTCCTCCGGCGGTCTTTGATGAAAAGGTCCAGATTCTTTTTCTTCGTTACCGTAAGGGCTGTTGTCCCGGGCTCCGTGGCATCATACGCGGGATCGTGCGTGGAGGCGGAGGACGTTGGAGGGGTATTTGTTGTGAGGGTTTTCTCAGGCAGACTCTCGACTTCGACATCAATCAATTTGAGAACCGCGTCAAAACAGGCGTCGAAATCACAGCGAAAGGTCTTCCGGGCCGCCGCGGCCCGGGCCTCTTCCAGGGCCCTGGTCGAAGACCCCCAGATCACCTTCGGAACATCCGCCACCGGCGCGCAACCGGAAGCCGCCATAATCAACGCAAGAAAACGCGCCCAAAAATACAATTTATTCTTTTTCATGTCGCCGTATTATAACAAAACACCTTTCAATTGCAATCGTCCGCCGCCTTTTTAAGCAGTGGAAAAAGATACTCCTCCTCAACTTTGATCCGGGCGGTGATCACGCCGGCAAAATCCGTGAAATCCTTAGGAAAGCTTCTGGCCCTCGTGTCCTGCATTTCGCCCGAATGCTTTTCAAAGAAGGCGAGATACTTGATCTTCACGTCCTTCAGATCAACCGACAAAAACTCCAGCATCTTGCTGGCCTCGCGGTTTTCGATATAAAAGACCTCGAGGCGATCCCAAAATTCCCGGTCCTGCAGCTTAAAATAATCGAGCAGCTGTTTATTCCACGCCAGGATTTTCGGTTTGGCCTGAAGGTAGGCGCGCAGCAGGGGTTGAATATCGCTGATGGTCGCGAGCATCGCCTCATGGGCTTGTCGAAAGGCTGATATGGAAAAATACGCTTCACGATTCACGGCGGAGCAGGCTTCGCGTTCATTTAATCATCATATGAGAAAATCGCGTTGAGGATGTCGTGGCGGCCGATGATCCCGACGAGTTTTTTGCCGTCGACAACCGGAAAGGTGTGGACATGCTGGTGCTGGACGATGTCGATAATTTCATCGAGGGTCGTTTCGGGCCTGATGGCGATGACCTGCCGGGACATCACATCCGCGACCGCCATATCGCGGCAGTGAGCGATGCGCTTATGAAACTCCTTGTCGGGCTTTTCCGCGCAGGCATTCGTGATGATCCTGAAAAGATCCGTTATGGTGATAATCCCCACGATCCCCATGTCTCTGCTGACGACCGGGAAGCCGCTGACCCTGTCCCGCAGCATCAGGTGCGCGACCTGCCGGATCCGCATATCGTCGTAAATCACAATGATCTCATCGAGCATGATATCTTTGGCAAGAATCATAACCTACCCCTCGTTAATGTATTCCGGACTTTCACCCTTTTTGATGTTCGGCCTGATATTTGAACCCTTCACAGATTTTCTCCAGGCCCGTGGCGCGGGCGCGGCTTTGGACTAATTTAAATTGCAAAATCTTTTCTTTCTCGAGCAAAACGGTATGGCTCTTGCGCAGCCCCTGCAATTCCTTTTCCAGTTCGGCTTTTTCGTTTTGCCAGGTTTCCGGCGGCGCGGCCGCAACGGCAACGGCCTTTTCTTTTAAGGCCGCGTTTTCGGCTTGCAGCCGGTTGATCGCCGCCTGCAATTGCTCCAATTGAGCCGCATAACCGGCTTGAACCTTTTCATGATCGGCCTGGGCCCCTCGGATCTTTTCGCCGACCTCGGCGAGCTGAGCCTTGAGAGCGGCGTTCTCGTCGCTGAGTCCGGTCTTTTCGGCGTTGGCCTCCTGAAGCTTGCCGTTCATCCCGGCCTGGGAAGCGGCCTGGGCTTCCAGTTCGCTGACCTTGCCGGCAAAACCCTCCAGTTGAATTTTTAATTTTTGGTTTTCTTCCGCGAGACGCTCGATCTCCTGAGGGTTGGCCGCAGCCAGCGCGTCCTTAACGGCCTTTTGCAAATTTTCATTCTCGGCGCCCAGGCGGGTGATAAGCTCGGCAGCCTCGGCGGCCTGGGTATCCGCCTTCTGCATGAGAAAATTGAGGTCTCGCTCCAGCCCTTCAATACGGCTCTGGCTTTTCGAAATTTGCGCGCGGGATTCTTTCAGGGTCTGGACATTTTTTCCCGCTTCCGCCAGTTTCGTCCTGGTCTGATCAAACTCAACGGTGAGGGCGTTCAATTGCTGCCTGAGCTTTTCAGTTTCCGCCTTGGCAGTTTTAAAATTCTCCTCTGCCGTGTTCAGATCCTGCCGCGGGACGATCTTCTCCGGCGAAGGGACGCTTCGGTAGCCGTTCCAGAGGAACGACACCCAGACGACAAAAAAAACAATCGCCAAAAACCCCAGGATCACCGTCATCATTTTATAGAGTCCCGCCGGCCTTCAAATATTCCACATCATCCTTAACCGCGTCCTCGAGGCTCATGAACGGCTTCCGGTACCCCGCGTTTCGCAGTTTGGACATCTGCGCCTCGGTGAAGTACTGGTAACGCGGGCGCAAATGCTCCGGCATATCGATGTATTCAATCTGCGGTTTTTTGCCGACCGCCGCAAAAAGCGCCAGGGCCAAATCGTTCCAGGTCCTCGCTTCCCCCGTCCCGACATTATAAATACCGTTGACATGCGGGCTGTTCACAAAAAACATCACCACATCGACGGCATCTTTGACGTAAATGAAAT
>CAYHZK010000046.1:0-13794 GCA_964361085.1 uncultured Planctomycetales bacterium | reverse complement strand
TAACTTCTCGCGAAACAGTCTTTCTTATTCTTCAAAACTTCCAAAATCAACGACCTTCAAGCAAGTTCTTTGATCGACAACGATAAATGATCGATCACTTCTCGGTCGATCCAGTATTGATCATGGCTGAACGGGTTCCACGACTTTACGATCGTGCCGATGATCCCGCCGCCCGCGTTAACCGGAATATCCTCAACAAGATCATGATAGGACTGGCTCAAAGGTTTCAAAGGCCACCCCAAGACATCGTCTTCATCAAAAAAATTGTGCCACTTAAAATCATTCGTCGGCTGGTTGATCGCTTCAATCTTTTTATGCCCGGCCACAAAGATTGGGATATTGCACCCCGTCGTGTATAGACGCCGGACCGAACGCATTCTTCTGAAACGATCCCGTGGGGAATCCGCCGGGACCCCGTCGTTGCGCGAGGCGCTCCATACGCCGGCCGACGCCTTGCGTCCGGGATCGGCGTCCCAAATGTAACTCGATATCACCTGACACCCCAGCGACTGCGCCAGGATCACGACCGGGATTTCCTTTTCTCCGGCCGCGTCAAACACGTCATCCATCAGATTAAGGATGGTGTCCTGAACCTGAAAGTACGGACTGTCCGCGGCGTCCTTCTTGTATTCCAGGCTGGCGGCGTCGGAAAATCCAAACAACAAAAATTTCCGGAGCTTCATCCAGTCAATCTGGTCGCGCGTCCGGTTAAAAATTTCCTCCTGATTGCCCTGCAGGACGTCCTGGTAATAAAGCGACTTAAAAAGAAGCTTGTCCCAGGCGACTTTGCCAAGCGCTTTTTTCAGGACATCGTAACACCCCGTGTAATAATCTCTCGCCGTGTCCCCCATCCCATGAACCGTAATCAAAGCGATTGATTTAGCCATCTCTCCTCCCTAGTATTCAGCGCGAGTCAGAATAGACCCGTGTTGTTCACCCCAGGATTTTCCCCTTCCACGATAACTCATCCCGCCGCAATCCCCTCTGCTGAAACGGTCATTCATCCTATTTTTTGTGGTAAACGACCCCGGGCAAGGACGAAAGATCCGCATCGCTCGTTACAAGTTTGGCGTTGTACGTCAGCGCTGTCGCATAAACAATGGCGTCGGCCATAGCAAGCTGATACGTTAAGCTGACATCGGCGGCGGTGAGGGCGATTGTATCGTTGAGAGGAATAACTTGTGTTTTAGATATTTGGGCGACGACCGTAAGGGCTTCTTCCTCGCTCCGCTGACGCTTGATGACCTTGTAGACTTCATAGAGAACGACGGTGGGAGTCAAAATGTCGTTTGGATGTTTTAAATGCTGCGCGTACGTATCGGCAAGCGGCCCGTCCATAAAGAATTCCAGCCAACCTGAAGAATCAATAAGTCGCATCACAATTAGACTCGATCACGCTTTTCCCGGATCTGCCCTGTCTTCATATCCTTTAAGAATCCTCTGAATGAGGCGAGAGGCCGGTCGGGCAACAAGGTGATAAGCCCTTCCTTGACGACGATCGCAAGCTTCTGTCCCGTGCGAAGCGGAATTTGCCGCCGTATCTCTTTGGGAATGACGACCTGATATTTAGACGAAATAGTAACCCGGGTCATAAATCCTCCTGATTTGTCTTACTTTTTCTTCATCGATATAAATCTATCTTGCTTCAAACTGCTTGTCAAGGCTTGGTTATGGCTTTCTTATAAATAGTGTTGGTTGACATACTGAAACTCTTAAGCTTATCCTCAGGGACCTGCCGATCAACAAGAAATGGATCGTCATAAAATGCATCATGCCACTCCAGCAAAACCTTGTTATTTGAATATACATGAAAATGATCACAGATTTCAGGTGATGCATTTTCCTCAAATAAACTTGCTATCATATTTAAGTTCTCCTGTGACATCGGAATATGAAAGCAACGTGATTGAGGCCAGATCGTTCCTCTCGCCACTTGAGCTTGTGGTTCGCATTCCATGCTTTCCAAAATTTTTGTAATACGGGGCGTAATGGCAGTGCCTTCTAAATAAAGTATGGCTTCAACTGGCATAATCTTGACAAGACTTTTAATAAATAAAGCAAAATCCTTGGGTGATGACACTTCCCACGCGCCATCAAAATTAAGACTGATACCCGAAGGGGACTTGAACTTAATTAAATTTTTAAACCACCCCATAATTTCCTATAGAAAAATCAAGACCGCTTCTTAATAACAAATTCTACCAAATAAATTTACGGCAGAAGTGTCCCAATCTCTCCCCGCCAAAAAAATTGACTGTCAGCCCTTCCACGGCCCCTACTCTACCATGGCTCAATACCCTCGTGCTACTCCATTTATAACTCTCTGGGAATTTCTGTGGCAAACTTCCGGAGAGGGACACTTCTGCTATAACTTATTCAAATGCAATTCAATGCCGTGAAACGGTCTTTCTTTATTCTTCTCTTGTTGCGACCGGACGGACGCAATTTTAGCGGTACACCTCGCGCCGGTGGCCGACCTTCACAACGCAAACCGTCAGGATCTTGTCCTGGATGGCATACAAAATGCGATAATCGCCGCAACGAATACGATATTTTTCGTCTCCGGAAAGCTTCCGACTCTGCGACGGGCGTGGATCTTCCGACAAAGACGCGATCTGTGTTAAAATTTTCCTGACAACCGGGGCGGGGAGCGCTTTAATTTCCTTAACGGCAGACCTTTTGATCTCGATCTTATATTTTTCCATCCTTTTTCAATGCTTTCAAAAGTTGTTCGTAGGAGATTGTCGGCTCGTTGCGGCGATCCGCGAAGGCCTGCAGATCCGCCTGGTCTTCCACCATTTCATGACGGACGGCTTCATTGACCAGGTCGGAAACCGAACGCGAAGTCTCGGCCGCTTTCAATTTAAGAACCCGGTGCAGGTCGGGATCGAGATAAACCGTGGAACGCTTGGCAGGCTTGATCATACTTTTTCCTCCTTTTGCCTCAAGCATAGCATCATAACGCTATAACGTCAAGACGTCATTGTTGGAAAGGGCAGGTCCCGCCTGCCCTCATGGTAACCATTGAGCGTTTCCGTGACCCTAATGCGTGTCTGGCCAACCTTTTCAATCAAGTTTACGTTTTTAAATTAACTTCACTTTTCCGAACGTGATATAATTGGGCGCTATGTATAAAGAGTATTATCATTTTCTTGAAGAGCCGTTTAATGTCACCTCGGATCCGGGGTTTTTCTTCCCGAGCGCCCGTCATAACGAGGCGTTTTCGCATCTGATTTACGGGATTCAGCAGCGCAAAGGGATTCTGGTCGTCACCGGCGAGATCGGCACCGGAAAAACCACGGTCTGCCGAACGCTCCTGGGCCGGCTCAACAAAAACATCAAGACCGCCCTCGTCCTCAATCCTTATTTTTCCGAGCTGCAGCTGTTGCAGTTTATCGTCAAAGACCTGGGGATTCCCGGGACATTCCACAACAAGCTCAAATTGGTATCGGCCCTCAACGAATTTTTGCTGGAACAGTCTTCCCTCGGCAACAACGTTGCGATCATCATCGATGAGGCCCAGAACCTCAAGGTCAGCCAGCTCGAGCAAATACGGCTGCTCTCCAATCTTGAGACCGAAAAAGAAAAACTCCTGCAGATCATTCTGGTCGGCCAGCCGGAACTTTTAGAGAAGCTCAAACTGTCCTCGCTGCGGCAGCTCACACAAAGGATTGCCGTTCGTTATCACATCCTGCCTCTGGAAAAAAACGAGGTTTCCGAATACATCAAGCACCGCATCCGGGTGGCCTGCCGCGCCGTCAACGGGCATTCGGTCCCCGACGATCAATTGCCGGTCCAGTTCAACGACGCCGCTGTCGACAACATTTTTTTGCATTCCAAAGGAACGCCGCGCCTGATCAACATCATCTGCGACCGGGCGCTGCTGTCCGGATATGTTCAGGGGACGAACATCATCGACGACAAGATTATTTACAAATGCATGCGGGAGGTAGGACAATTGCTATGAGCATCATTCACGACGCCCTTAAAAAAGTTCAAGTCAATCTGTCGTCGCAAAATGACGCGCCCTCTCCATCTCAAGGCCGGCCGGCCTCGTTCTCCGAACAAAAAACGCAAATTCAAAAAAACCCGGCGCCCGACGACCCGCAGCCCGAGGCCCCCCGGCCGAAGGTTAAAATGCCTCTCTCATCCCGGTTTTTATGGTTCAGTATTTTTCTCGCGCTGCTTCCCATTGCCGCCATCGCGGCCTCCCGGATTTTCACAGAGAGCCGTGCAACCGCTCAAATTCAAAAGGGGACTCCCCGACAAACAGAATCCCCCAACATCCTTGTGATAAAACCCGCTTCTCCTCCCCCGATGCCATCCGTCGTGCGGGATACCAAAATTCCGCTCATCCCCGTCCCCCCTCGGACTGAAATCATCCTCGCCGGGATTGTCAACATCGACGGGCAGAATATGGCCTTGATCAACAATGAATATTATGCTGAAGGCGAAACGGTAGGAGGGGTCAAACTGCTGACCATCACCGGCAGCAGCGTGGACGTCCTTTTGCCGGACGGGACCACCAGGACGCTCAAACTCCGGCACCGGTGAGAAGGGATACGGTCAGATAAACGCTTTGATCGCCTGCGTTATTGTCTTCAGCGGGATGCCGTCGACGATTTTGACGCTGCCGATGCCGGTGGCCAGGACAAATCTTGTCTGGCCGTCTTTAAATTTTTTATCGTGCGCCATGTGTTTGAGAATATCGGGAAGGCGGATCCCGTCAATCCGCTCCGGCAGGCCGATTTCGGAAAGAACGTCTCCCACGCGCGCCGCGTCCTGCGCCGCAAAAAGTCCCAGCCGCACGGACAGTTCGGACGCCGCCCGCATCCCCAAAGCCACGGCCTCGCCGTGATGATAACGCTTAAAAAGTCCCGCGGCCTCAACGGCGTGCCCGACGGTATGCCCAAAGTTGAGGATCGACCGGATTCCCTTCGTTTCTTTTTCGTCCTGCTCCACGACCCGCGCCTTGATCCGGCTGCAGCTTAAGACAACATGCGCTAGAGTATCAGGGTCGAGGATGAGCAGTTTGGCGACATGCCCGGCAATATAATCAAACAGTTTTTTATCCGCGATGACGCCGTATTTGACGGCCTCGGAGAGGCCGTTGCGGATCTGGCGCTTGTCGAGCGTCGATAAAAGCGTGACATCGCTGAAAACAAGCCTGGGCTGATAAAAAGCCCCGACGAGATTCTTTCCGACGGGCAAGTCGATCGCGACCTTCCCGCCGATCGCCGAATCGATCTGGGCCAGCAGGGTCGTCGGCACCTGGACATAGGGAACGCCCCGCTTATAGGCCGCGGCCACATAACCGGTCAGGTCGCCGATAACGCCGCCGCCAAAGGCGACGATGAAAATACCGCGCCTGGCGCTGTATCGGGCGATCGCTTCGACAAGCTTAAAAAAAACAGGGGCGGACTTGCTCGTTTCTCCCTCGGGCACCGTGAAAAACCGGACGGACAGCCCCGCCGCCGCCAGGCTTTTTCCCAGGGCCCGGCCATACAAACGTTTCAAAATCGGGTGCGTGACGACAACCGCGTCCCTGCCGATATCGAGAGTCTGCAATTCCGTCCCCAATCGGGAGAGGGCGCTTCCGATGATAATCGCGTAGCTGTTGTCTTTCAAATTGACTTTGACCGTTGTCTCCATGTCCTCCCCTTTAGCTCTAACCCGCCACACCCAGCATCCTGGCCAGGGTCACGACGATTTCACCCACAAAACCAAAAAGTCCCGCCTGAAGCAAAATGATAATGATGATAAACCCAAACGGTTCCAGTCGGGCGTAACTCCGCGCCAAATCGTTCGGCAAAAGACCTGTCACGATGCGGGAGCCGTCCAGCGGCGGGATCGGCGTGAGATTGAAGACCGCCAACATAAGATTGATAATGATGACCGTATCAAAAAATGAGGGATTCAATTTCCGGGCCAGGCTGGCCAGGACCGCGATCACGACGTTGATGGCCGGCCCGGCGAGCGCAACCCAGATCATGTCGCGCTTGGGATGGTTCAAGTTCATAAAATTGACCGGCACCGGCTTGGCCCATCCGACCAGAAATCCCCCGAAAATATGGGTCAGAAACGGGACGATGATCGTCCCGACCGGATCGATATGTTTGATGGGATTTAGCGTCAAGCGCCCCGCCAGTTTTGCCGTCGGGTCGCCGAGTTTCAAAGCCACCCAGCCGTGGGCGCATTCGTGAATGACCACGGCGAAAAAAAGAATAAAAATAACTTCAACGGCTTGAAAGATATCCGGATTCATAGTTATCGACCCCAAAAAATAAAACAAAACGTGCGCATTATAACAAAAATCTGATTATAAAACTAACGTGATCCTGGTGACCAGGACGACGGGGCCGGCCGCAGGGCCTGACGCGGAGCGTTCTGACGAAGGCTGGATTCTGGCTTCGATCTTGACTTTCTGGTGCAGGAATCCGTCGAGGACATGGCGGTAACCCTGCAAAACGTAAGCGGATTTTCCGTCGACGGTGAGTTGGTGGCGCAGCTCGGGAGAAATCACCTTGTCTCCCGGCAGATCATCGACAATGCCAGTGGCGGTCACAAGGTCGCTTGAGGCCGCGGTCTGCTGGGCCTGGGCTGTATGCTGTTTTTTATAAATATTACGGCCCGGCGGTTGAACAATCCGCGCGGGAGGAAGGTCTTTGGACTTATAAGCCAAATATTCCTGCGGGACCCACCCATAACTCTGATCCGGAGGCTCGATGCGGTACCAGTCTTTGACGGTTTCCAAAACTTTGACGAGTTCGCCTTTGCTCAGCTTCGCGACGACCGCGGCATTGATCCCCGGCGCCGCACGGACATTGAGCTTGCTGCCCGTCACCTCCGCGACACTGTCATCCAGCATTTTGACAAAACCGGCGTTGACATAAACCTTCGCATCGGCTGGAAGCTTGATCTTGCGCCAGCCGTAACTCTGCTCCACCACGACGACAAAATCGCCTTTTTGCGCCCGGCCGATGATTTCAAAATTCTCATTCTGGCCGGCCCGGATGTTGATGTCGCTGCCCGTCACCTCGCCTGAATAAGGAAAAGTCTCTTCCGCGGCGAAGAC
Source organism: uncultured Planctomycetales bacterium (assembly GCA_964361085.1). Lineage (GTDB taxonomy): Bacteria > Omnitrophota > Gorgyraeia > Zapsychrales > JANLHA01 > CAYHZK01. Next base: position 6,719 of record CAYHZK010000046.1, on the reverse strand, counting down.
TGGTGTTGACAGCATCAGCCCACAGAAGAGACTAAAAAAGACAACAGTGAATTTTGTCATGAAAAACTTTTACTTCTTCGGCGCGCCCGGGGCTCCGGCGGATTTACCGCCTGCGGCGGGCTTGGCAGCGCCGGCAGGGGCTCCGGCTGCGGCACCCTCGGCCTTGGCTTCTTTGGCGGCCTTGCGGGCCTTGATCTTGACAATCCTGGTTTTGGGCAGACCAACGGCTTTGCGTCCCTCCGGCCACAGACCCTTTTTCATCATCTCCTTGACCCGTTCAATGCGGGTCAGGACGGATCGTTGCTGGGCGCCGGCGGTATCAATTTTCAATGAGGAATGTAGCGACATGTTATAAGCTCCTTACGATGCAATCCTTGTATCGGGTTTTCAATTTCTTTAAAAGCGTTTTCGCTTGGTCTTCCCCGGCAAACTGTCCGACGCACACAATCGAAAAATTGCCCTTGGTGACGACAAGCGCCTCAAACCCCTGCCGCTTCAATGCGTTCGCCTCCTTCTGCGCGTAAGTCTGAGTTTTGTAAGATGCTACCTGAATGGTGTATCGTTTGTCAACACCTTTTTCCGGGGGCGCGTTATTGACGGTGGGATCGGCCGTCGCCGGTTCCGCCGCAACCGTCTGCGCCATCATGACCGGCGCGGGTTGCGGCTTGACGGCCGGCGCGGCCATGACAGGGGCTGACGAAGAAACCTGTACCGGAGGGACCGTCATCCGGGCCGGGCTCGCCGGTACGGCCATCTGCGCTTCGGGGGGGCCCGCGAGGGTTAACCGTTTCCCTTTTTCAACGCCGATGGAAAAGGCCACGATCAATCCCACAATCACCGTCACCAGAACGACAACAAGATTTTCAAATGTGAGGGTCACGCGGCTGAAAATAAAACGCGGGGCAACGCTCTCGATGGATTCGCCGGTCGTTCCGGGGAACAGCTCAAATTGGGATTGGTTCCCGTAATGAATATTCATAGGGGATATTATAGAAATATTACTTGATCTTGCTCAAGAAATTTCTGAATTTTTTTAACTTGTAAAGTTCGCAGAAGCAGGTGATGACCTTCGGATCAAACTGGGTGCCGCTGTTGCGCTCCAGTTCCTGGATGGCTTCGGGAATCGTCAGCCTGCGTTTGTAAGGACGGCCGAGGATCATGGCCTCAAAGGCGTCCACCACCGCCATGATGCGCGCACCGACGGGGATCTGCTCTTTCTTTAATCCCGACGGGTATCCCGTCCCGTCGTATTTTTCGCGATGATAAAGGATAATCGGCAGGACAGGCTGCAAAAATTCGACCGGCTTGATGATCTCGGCGCTCTTCGAGGGCAGATCGTGGATGATCTTGAATTCTTCCGCCGTCAATTGGCTGGTCTTGGATAAAATTTCATAGGGCACATCGATAGCGCCGGCGTCGTGCAGCATGCTGGCGTAATAAAGACAATCGATCCCGTCCTGGCTGACGTGCATGCGTTGGGCAATGTGCTTGATGATGATGAAATAAACCGGCGCGTGGGAGAGGACGCGGTGGCCGCGTTTTTCCAGCAGTTTGTCGATAAACTTGATGCTGCCTAAGATCGTCTTCTGCTGCTGCTCGTAGATCTGCAGCTTTTTGATCGCGGTCACGGACTGCTCGGCGAAGACCGAAAGCATCTCCCGATCAAAATCATTAAAGGGTTCTTCGTTGCGCTTGCGCTGGATAAAAATCGCGCCGACATTTTCATCGGCGATGAGCGGCAGGCCGATGAGACGTTTTTCAACGACGGGATACCCCTCGGTCACTTTCTTCTCGGCCGCCGAGACGCGCCGCAGATCCTTTTGCTTGTCGAGAAGGATGTTGATCTGGTTGTTAAAGATGGCCACCAGGGTGATTTGCTTTTTTGAATCGTCGAGGATATAAACGCTGGCCGAGCTGGCCTTGATAAACTGACACAACAGCCGGGTCAGGCGCAGCGACAGCTCCCGGACATTATAAGTGGAATTGACCAGGCGGTAGACCATGTGGACCGCCGACAAGATGAGGCGGTAGCGCTTTGACAACGAAATCTTTTTTTGCGAACTCTTCGTCCTCAGCGTCATTGTCAAACCAGGGCGTAGGGGTTGAAAAATTTTTTGTGCTCTTCCAGGGCGTACCGGTCCGTCATCGAGGCGATATAATTGCAAATGACCTCGCATTTTTCGGCCCGGGTGTATTTTTGGGTCCGCGAAAACACCGCCGGCGGCAGCTGACGCGGCTCCTTGATATAAACATTAAAAAGATCCTCGATGATCCGCTTGGCCTTGGAGGTCATCCGCACGACACGGTAATGACGGTACAGTTTTTGATTGAGCAGATTCTGAAGAAAATCCCGCTCTTTCGTCATCGTCGGACTGAATCCCGCCGCGCCCTCTCCCCGTTTCTTGACCGCGGTGGACGACGGGAAATTGAGTTTCTTCAACCGCCGGTCCGTAAAATCCAGAAGGTCTTTGATCTGCATGTCGATCAGGGCCTTGACCACCTGGTACTTGAGCATGTCGCGGTTATCGAATTTTTTTGCTCCGCCGATCCGGTCCAGCGCCCGCTGCCAGAGCGAGCTCTCCGTTAAATCTTCCTCCGTGATGCACCCCGACGTCAGCCCATCGTCGATGTCATGGTTCAGATACGCCAGCGAGTCGGCCAGGTCGACGACCTGCGCCTCCAGGGTCGTGCCTTCCTTAAAAAATTGTCTGCTTTTGCCGGGCAGATCGTACGTGGTTTTATGTTTAAGAATGCCGACCAGAACTTCCGGAGTCAGATTAAGCCCTGCAAAGTCCGGATACCGTTTCTCCAGACGGGTCAGGATATCAAAACTGTGCTTGTTATGATTAAACCCTTTCATCCCGGCCTGCTTGACCAGCGCATCTAAGGCCTCTTCCCCGGCGTGGCCGAAAGGCGGATGTCCCAGGTCGTGCGCCAGGGCGACCGCCTCGATCAAATCCTCGTTGAGCATCAGACTGCGGCCGATCGTCCGGCCGATCTGGGCGACCTCCAGGGTGTGCGTCAGGCGGGTGCGGTAATAATCGCCTTCGAGGATCGTGAACACCTGGGTTTTGTATTCGAGCTTGCGGAAGGCCTCGCAATGGATGATGCGGTCGCGGTCGCGTTGATAGCAAGTCCGAACCGGATGCGCAGGCTCTTCGTGCATCCGGTTTCCCGAATCCTTGCTCTTCATGGCGTAAGGCGCCAGGATTCGATCTTCCAGGGCCTCGATGTCTTGACGGGTGCGCATGTTCGGTGTTATGACGTCTCGTCTTCCGTAATCCGTGAGATTTATTTTACGGGTTTCTTCTTGAGCAAACGGCTGTGTTCGCGGCTCAAACCTTCATACAAAATCTGCATCGACTGAGAAATCACTTTGGTTCCTGCGACGACCGGCATAAAATTGACGTCGCCTTTCCACCGGGGGACAACGTGAATGTGCAAGTGCCCCGGGAACCCCGCGCCGGCGGCCCGCCCCAAATTCAACCCGATATTATATCCCGTGGGTTTCAGAACCTTGTCCAGCAACGTTCTGGTGTCATTGAGCAGATCAAAAAACTCCCGGCTCTCCTCCGGCGTCAACTTGTTCAGATCATTGACATGCCGGTAAGGCAGGACCAGCGAATGCCCGTTGTTATAAGGATAAAGATTCAGCACCGCAAAGCAAAGCTTGCCCCGCACAAAGATGAAATTTTTTTTGTCCTTTTTGTCCGCGATGATGCGGCAGAAAACACAGCCCTTGGTTTTTCCGATCTGCGTTATGTATTTGACCCGCCACGGGGCCCAGAGTTTATCCATCTTTCACCTTGATGATCTTGCCTATGATCCCTTTCTCCGAGATGTCGAGGATCCCGTAAGAGCAGTACGGCGCGAAAACCTTGTCATTGGGACTGCCGGGGTTGAAATACAAGACACCGCCGTTTTTTTCATTCAACGGCTGGTGCGAATGGCCGAAGATCACGACGTCGACGTTATCGCTTTTAAATTCCCCCTGAACTTTCTCCATGAGCGTTTTGGGCGGGCCCTCGCCGTGATAAAGCCCGATGTGGACTCCCCCGCAGGAAAACACCTGTCTCCGGGGAAAAATCTTGCGGATCGCCGGACCGTCCATATTGCCCTGCACGCCCCTGACGTCTTTGATCTTCACCAGAATCTCGTAATCGGCGACGTCGCAGAAATCCCCGGCATGGATGATCAGATCAACCGCCCTGAAATCCTCCAGCATCTGCCCGGGCAAAGGCCTGGAATGCGTATCCGAAACAACGCCGATTTTCATAGTTCTTTGGTTTGCATGATAAACGGTTTATCGAAAAGGTTGAGCAGTGTGGTGAGTTCGCCTTCGTTCCAGATCCACATCCGCTCCTGCAGGGCCCGCAGCCGGGTGTTTTCATCCAGAGTCGTCAGCGAAATCAGGACGGATCTCTGGGGTTTCTGCATGATCTTTTTTGTCTCGGCCAGAACGTCGCTGATTTCATTCTCGCCGACAGCGCCGGACTTTAAGACGATCACCCATTCCCCGTCGTTGGTCGCGGCCCTGATGACATCGACGCATTCCCCCCTCACGCCGCAGACCTTCGAGGGCGTCATCTGCGCGAACAACGGCAGTTTATACCGGCGGCCGTTGATCAGGAGCGATTCGTTTTCGAAACACGACAAAAGCTCCATCACCCGCACGGAGAAATCTTTTTGCGAGACGGCGCGGAACCGTTCGACACAATCGGCCAGTTCCTCCTGAAACTCTCTTTTTTGCCGTTCCGCGGCGAGCACAATGGCGCATCGGCGTTTTTGAAAAACATATTTGATCCAGTATTTAAAAAGCTTGTCGGGAAGGTAGTAATAATTTCCGTTTTTGGCGACGATCCCCATCTCGACCAGCCGGTTGACTTTCTGGGCCGAGATATTCTGCTTCATCTGAGCATCCCCGGCCAGCTCCTGGATTTTCTGTCGCCCTTTCGCCAGGGTCATGACCAGGCCGGACACAACCAGGTTTCCCTTGCCCGACGAGATCCGTTCCATGAGCAGTTCGAAATGACGGTTCAGGACGCCCCAGCGGTTGAACAGAATGTCTTCGATCGCCTGGGCCAGGAGCGGCGCAAAGATTTCCGTCTGTTTGTGAACAGCGCTTAATGTCGCCAGTTCCCGGCAGATGAGCCCCAGATAAAGCGGATGCCCGCCGGTGAAATCGATCAAAAAGTTCGTCAACGACTCATTCAGCCTCACTTTATCAAGATGAACGCTGATGAACTCCTGGCTGGTCTTCAAGTCAAAGGCTTGGACCTCAATGATCTCGAAATTGCCGAAAAGCAGCGACAACTTTTCCGAAAGGATCCGGTTGGCCACCCACGGCAGGGAGCTCGTCACCACATAAAGACAGCGCCGCTGGGTCATAATCCCTTTGCCAAGATCCTGAAACACCTCCGGGATCCCCAGTTCTTCCAAGTCCTGGAATTCGTCTAAAAACAAAACGCAAAACGTGTTCGTCTCCTGGGTAAAAATCTGCGGCAGGACGATCGTGTCGAGATAAGCCTCCCGCTCTTTGCCGTGACTCAGGGCAGACTGGATTTTGCGGATCGCCTTTGTGGTCTGCGGCAGGTGCGTCTCGGTCGTCTTCAGGAGCAGATTGAGATCGTCGTTGAGGGGCAGGCCTTTGTTCCTGGCGAAATGAAAAAGGATGCTGCCGGCGAATTTATAAAAGACATGGTTCAGGTCGGCATTTTCAAGATCGACATAAATGGTGATGATGTCCGGGGCGTCCAGATCGGCGATGAATCTCTCGAGCATCATGGTCTTGCCGGTGTGCCTTAAGCCCACGAAGGCGATGTTCTGACGGTACCCGTCCCGCAAATCCAGAACGCGGCGCTTCAAGAGGTCCAGAACGGATTTGCGTCCGTAAAATCGGTCGAGTTCAATAATACTCATCGTCGCTTCACAATCGTGGCAAATAGTACAACGGATTTTCGACCCGCGAGTTTCTGCGGATCTCAAAATACAGAAACGTTGAATTTCCTTTTTGACCCGTCAGGGCAATCTGTTCGTCCTTGGCAACGGTGTCGCCCAGTTTCACCAAAAGTCGGGAATTGAGGGAATAAACCGAGTGATACCCGTCGAAATGATCAAGAATCACCGTATAAGCATACCCGCTCAGATAATCCGCGAAGACGACCTTGCCCTGACGCGAGGCCTTGACCGGCTGGCCCTCGGCGGCTTCAATCCCGATCCCGCGGCTGAAATAGGAACGGCGTTCGCCGAACTGATGCACGATCTGCCCGCGCAGCGGCCATCCGAATTCGTCGCCGGCCGCCTCCGGCGAAACGGAGGACGCCTCTTTGGGAATCGGGACGACCCTCTCGGCGCGAGGAATAAAAATCAGCTGGTTTTCTTCGATGCGGGCCACGTTGGGGATGTTGTTGCTGCGGACAATATCGTCGATGTCAACCTGATAGGCCTTGGCGATCCGCCAGAAGGTTTCCCCCTTCTGGACTTTATGATAAATGCCGCGCTGCGTTGTGCCCGGTTGGTCGGCAGGCCGGGTTCCGACGCTGACACATGCGGAAAACCCAAGGGTCATCGCCACAAGAACCAGGCCCAATCTGCACTGCGAATTCATGATCACCCCGACTCGCCCTACAATTCTGGAGCGAGGGACGGGAATCGAACCCGCGTAGTCAGCTTGGGAAGCTGAAATTCTACCATTGAATTACCCTCGCAAAAATTTCAAA
>CAYHZK010000045.1:0-14112 GCA_964361085.1 uncultured Planctomycetales bacterium | reverse complement strand
TTGTGATATTACAATAAGGATGATCCATGCAGTCACGATCGGCGCAATCAGTAAAACCATCAACCGTTGGAGGCTCCCCACCCGCCCCATCATCGGACCCATCGACCCCATCATTGCAAGCGGCTTCATCCAATATCCCGGGAGGGCACTGCCAGTCCCCGGCGCATGTCGGATCTAAACAGTCCGCCCCCAGGGCCGTGCCCGGTTCATCAATCCCATTCCCGCAATCTTCCAAAAGGGGGATAAATGACTGATCAAGCACGCCACTACAGGCGGCGTCCCAGCACCGGCCACCGGGATGCGGATCAGTGCACAAGGGCATGCTCCCATCGTATGATTGAGGCAGCGTTACGGTTTTCCAGCCGGCGCTGGTAAAGGGGAATCGCTGGCCGTTGATAAAAAAATCCTGAACGGCTATAGCATTTCCTTCTCCAAAATCCACAGGGTAATACAGCATCTTTGTCATTGTCCCCGAACCAGACGCAACGCTGGGTGTCCGGTCTATCGGGCCGAATTTGGCATTGGGGCTGCCCCCCAGCCTGTCTTCGATCAGCACAATGCCCGCGCTGTTGCGGGACGGTGAGCCGGCTTCACTGGTTTTATAGGATTCGCTCAAGGCCATGCGCATGGCCTTGAGCTGAGAATTCATAAGATAGGATCCGCTCATCGCCTGACTAAAAATCAATCCGATAACAAAAATGATAATGGCCCCAAAGATCGCCAACTCAATGACGGCCTGTCCCTTGTGCTTGCGAAACCGCCTGATTGTCTTTTGATTTTTAAAAGGCATCAACCCGAGAATACCCGCTTTTAGTTTCGAGGGAGCTCGTCGTGTCATTACGCATTGTCCTGATGCCGCCGAGAACATTAACCGTTACCAGCGTTGTCACGACATTACTCCGTATTCCATAAGTAATATCCGCGTTTGTCTTTAAAGGATCATATTGCTCCCCCATGCTGTCAACCGAGGCCTTCCACCGGCCTTGAATACCTCGTTTGAAATAATTACCAATCGTCAAAATGGCTGCCAGAACTATAACCACAAGGGCTGTGTATTCCATAGTGCTTTGCGCTTTTCGTTTTTGCATCCCGCCACCTCTGCAAAATTTCAATTGCGTTCGGAAAACCCCAAGTCAGAAAGCGTATTGGTTTGCATAAAATCATTATAAGTGTATGACCGGCTTGTAATCCCATAAAGTTCCACGACCCGATCAGCATGATCAGCCTGCGACAGCGTTTGCGTCTCAATAAGGTGCGCCGGCTTCGCGCTAAGACCGTAATCGGCATTGTAAAACTGTTCGGCATTAGCCTGAACTCCAACCTCATCCGAGACAATCTTCACCATCCCCTGCGTGACACGCTTGATCAACGGCCCCATAACCGTGAGCACACCAACAACAACAAACAACAACAATGAATATTCAACAATTGTCTGCCCCGACTCAGCTATAAATTTTTTCATACAATTATCTTCTTTTTCCTAATCCGCCTGATTAGCCGGGGCTTGCTGTGAAAATGCTTGAGACGCGACCGCAGAATCTATCCCGGACTGAAAATACCCTTCTCCAGGGCCCGGCCAGTAATCAACGGTTTCCGTGCGAAGCACGTCTCGATTAGTCTCACTATTTATATAATAGGGCTCGTAATAAAACCACGCTCGATCCCGATTGCCGACATACGCCGCATTAACTTCTGCCACCGCAACTTTCATGGTGTCGCGAATCCGCCCCTGAATCGCCCTTTTAACATAATCCGACATGGCGTTCACAACCGCAATAACCAAAAAAAATGTTAACGTATATTCCACCATGTGCCCCTGCCCACGACTATTTCGCAACTCTCGAAACATATCATTAATTTTAATTATTATAAGTTTAATATTTTCTTATGTAAAAAATTTATTTTTTTCTTAAATAAAGCATGGCTTACCCAAGAATTCTCCCTCAAGTAAGCCATGCTTTATTGTCATCAGGTAAGGCTCTAGGTATTAATTACCCCAGTATTCCTGTGTAGCGTTGACGATAACAGAATTGACTTGCGTTCTGGTAACTTCATCCGCACGCAATGACGAAACGCTAATACCAACACTACCCTGACCAAACTGATCTGTCGTATTGCTGATCGTTGTGGTCACCTTGCGAACGTTGGTATTACCGACGGAATATTGATCGCCAATATCATCGGCAGCACTCTTTAAGCGGCCCTGCACACCTCTTTTGATGTAAACCTGAATGGACAAGAGGGCACCGATCACGATGATGACCAGGACGGCATATTCCAGGGTGCTTTGTCCTTTCATTTTTTTTAGAAACTTGAACATTGAGCGTTCCTCCTTAAAAAAAATTAAATTAAACAACTTTTAAACCCGAACTGCAGGTTGATTTTTATAGACCGCTATTCAGCCCGGCAGCATTGTATGTGGATGTCTGCTGACCACCGGTTAAACGAGTTCTGTTCTGATCCTGTTCGATCCCGAAGAACCCGCCGACCTGAGAATCATCCAACCGCTCAGTCTTAACATCCGCGCGATCGATGTCATAATCACTTTGCAGGTAATAAGGTTCATACTGGTTGGTTACACCGATGCCGCTGGTTTGAGCCGTCAGATATTGTGAAGCATCACGAATTCTGGCCTGAATGGTACGTTGCGCATACGTCTGCATCGCAATGACCGCAGCCACAACAAGAGAAATTAACAGCGCATATTCGGCTGTTTGCTGTGCTTTTCTATTTCTAATTAACTTTTTAAACATTGATTGACACCTCCGTAAACGTTAAACTTTGATTTTTTGCCTTAGCGTGACGAATTCAGACGGAGCGCCATATTAACCATACCGTCTGTACCGGTCTGCAACGTATTATTGAAGGCTTGGTTGAAGATACCATTTGTCGGGTTTAAGAACACAATGAGAATCGCGATGACACCGGTCACCAGGATGATATATTCCAGTGTGCTCTGTCCCTTTTTTCTACGATTTTGACCTTTTAACATTATTAATTCCTCCTTGAAAAATTACATTTCGATTCGCAGGTGTTTCACTAAACACCCATTCAATCTGTGAGTCCCTCTTGAATTACCCGCTGAGTTGCTTGAACCGACCTAAAAACGTAGGTGCTCATGGCCAGCATTGCTGCGGCCACCACGGACACGACAATGGCATATTCAACGAGGTTCTGTCCTTCTCTTCTGTGTATTTTATGCCACACCGTGCCTGCTCCTTCCGTATGCGGATAACCCGTGCCCTGCTCTTGCAACTAAAGAGCGGAATTCACTAAAACGGGCTTATATCGCCGCCAGAGGCGGGTATCAGCATGTTTCCCGTTAAAAATAAAAAACATGCTGATGTAATTCCCGGATTTACGGGATCAAATCCTTTTTTAATTTTTTCAAAAAACAAAAGAAGCTCCTCGATTAAGCAGGGAGCTTCTTTATTGCTGTCTATCAATATTCAGAGAAATCGCTCTTTTGATTGAAGAGGCACTTGTATTTAATGAAAATCTGCGCATACCTTTCCTTCCGAAGACGGGGTTATCTTAAGAATGTCTCTCGGGTCTTTAGCTGTTGAAGTATAGCATATAAGCCAAAGAAGTGTCAATAGAAGGAAAGATAAAAGTTTTATTTTTGCAACTTCTTTATTTACTAATAGATTGAATCCTGACAATAAGGCGGCGGTCTTTATTATCGAGGACCATGGCTTCGCATACGCGACGAGCGGCATATTCTAATTCTTGAACATATTGATAATTTTGCGGCGGGATAATCGTTGCTACGATGCGGTTGCTGTCAATTTCTAAATAACCCGGCAAACCATAAATTTCTTTTCGTAAAATTTCATTGTTATGGAAAGGGCTGGAACAAAGAAAGTGCCTTAAACAGTACCGGGTTAGCTCCCGGGTTACTTTTCGCACAATATTGAGAAAATTATCAACATGATCCTGTGTTGGGGTTTCCAAAACGTCCGGCTCGCCCTGACCTGGCGCCCAAGATATGGTTTCCGGATTTTTAAAAACCGCCAACTTCACCCCATCGTCAAGGTAAGGCCAGCGACTTACAAATGCTGTAATAATATCCGGTGCTGCTGTCCTTGATCCAAGCTGATTCGTTATGAGAAGCGCCAAAGGGTCATCCGATGGTGTTCGTTGCAGCGCAATGGCTTTTAAGCCAACAGGAATTGCTCGCGACTGAGCTCTTTCAGAAAAATTTAAAGGAACCTCTTGATAATAAAGAGCTTGTTGCCATGGAGGCACCTGTATGACCTGCAATGGCAATGATTTTATCGAAGTTACAAAGTTTTGAAATTCGGGCTGCCAAGGCCAAAGAGCTAAAATAAAATTTCGTTTTTGCTGGGGGATAAAATCAAATTGAGTCAACTCTTGGCTTGTTGGATTGAGTAAGGAAACTCGCTTTATTCTTTTATTTTGGACATTTTCAAAAGCTAAGGCTATTTGAGATAAAGCCTGATAAAAATCATTACCCGATGAAATATAACACAATACGGCAGAATGGACATTGCTGACAACACCGTTGGAAAGTGTTTTCAAGGCTTTATTGACGGAGACTTCAAAATGGACATTCTTAACCCCGATTGTGGCCAAGGACGCGTCGAAAAAGAATTCCGATCCATCCTCCAAAACAACCCGTACGGCGCTTGCGGTTTCTAAAAATTGCGAAAGCTCAATGGACGCATTCAACGCAAAATCTTCAATATCTTTAATTTCCGATATGATCATCTCAAATATTTTTTTATCTATCGATTTTGTTTCATTAATGGCCCAAAGCCCTTTTTGCTGATATTGATCCAGTGCTTCAAAATCATTGATCCCAAAGGGCTCTAATAAAGCCAAAACTCCACCCAATTGCTCAAAATCGATATCATTCTTTGCCCCAATCGCTTCTTTCAAGATTCTCCCTAAGATTGATGCGCCGGCCATCTCCCATTCTGCCGCTTTTAAAAAAATAGCCCCTACCCCGTCGTAAAGGGTCTGTTGCTTTTCGATCTCAAAAGTCTGGCTCTTTTTTAGGGGGAGATCTTTTTTCTCTACTCTAAACTCTTGTTGAATTTTTTGCTGCGATTCTATTTTTGGGGCAGACCCCTGCTCTTGAAGAGGCCCAAAAATCTGTTTTTTCTTGCTTTCCGGAATCTGGAATTTTAAGATCGGTTTTCCCTGAAGAGGGCTTTTTCGGCCAATTGAGCTATTGAGGTGAGATTCTTTTAAAATGGCGGCAATCGAGGATTTAGAAACATCTGTCTGAAAATTTTCCCGCACGATCTCAGCAAGAGTACGGCAACTGACGTCGGGGTTAGTTTTTTTATAAATGAGGATGAACTGAACAATATTTTCTTTGAGCTTATGAATAACTCCCATAATTTAGCCGCATTGTCTCAGATTGGACATTATTTTTGTCCTACTATATCACGATGATTTTGTTCTTTAAAGTAAAATAATGTCCAATTTAAACTGGCTGATTTCATTTATAAATAATATAATAGAAATCAAAAAGGAGCGATTTATGTTCAAGTGCCCTTATTGTTTTGAAAAACTTATTGAAAAAATCAACAAATGTCCGCATTGTATCCAATTTATCATTGATCCCATCATCAACTCGGACTTTCCAAGTCTCGACAAAAAAAGCTGCATTTTTTGTGGAAAAAAGATTCTCAGGGAGGCGAAAATTTGCCGTTTTTGCCGTCGATGGCTGGATGAGGTTGATCAGGCCGCCGGAGAAATCGATCCAAACGACTTAGTCTAAAGAAGAAGGAAAATACCGCAGTTTTTAACTTTGGACACCTTCAAAAAGGATACGATCCCCTAAAGAGGTTTGTGTCTTTTCAATAACACCTTCCGGCAACTCAATGGCCCGAGAAGCCCAAATGAAATACGGGCTCATTTGAAATGGCTGGATTCTTTTAACAAGTCCCACCACAATATTCTTTTTATTCACAAAAATCACATCAATGCCAAATTTCATGAAAAACATATGAATACTCCGGCACTGCGTGATCACCAGGGCCTCCCCAGGCAATATTTCGGAACGATTCAGAAGCCCTACGAGACGGGAAATCACCGTATCAGCAATTTGGGCATTGTCGGCAATGATGGTATTTCGGGTGTTATTGATAAGGCGCACGCGGAAGGATTTTATGTGTGAGTAAACATGGCTTTATCGATCTTAAAACCCATGGTAACAAATTCTTCGTAACATTTGGGGACATACCCCGTGGGGCGAAAGTCACCAATAATTTTGCCGTTGTCATCCCGGCCCCTCTGATCGAAAACAAAAATGTCTCTCAAGTCGAGCTGATGATCCTGAATCATTCCCACGACCTCGGTAATCCCCGTTATCTTGCGAGTCCCGTCGGAAAACCGCGCGATGTGAACAATGATATCAATGGCCGAGGAAATCATTTCGTTAATGGCGCGAACGGGGAGTTCGATACCACTTAACAAAATCATTGAACTCATGCGCACCAGCACATCCCGCGTTGAGTTCGCGTGAAGGGTGGTCATGGATCCGTCATGACCGGTATTCATGGCCTGCAACATATCCAAAATCTCCGGGCCCCGGCACTCACCGATGATAATCCGGTCCGGCCGCATACGAAGCGTATTTATAAATAAATCCCGAATACTGATACTTCCTTTCCCCTCAACGTTGGAGGGACGCGACTCCAGTCGTCCCCAATGACTTTTCTTAAGACGCAATTCAGCGGCGTCCTCGATGGTGATGATGCGTTCGTTGTCCGGGATAAATTGCGAAATAACGTTAAGTAAGGTTGTTTTACCGGATCCCGTGCCGCCCGACACAATGATGTTTCTTCTCCCGAGAACACAGACTTCCAGAAAATCATGCATGGATTTCGAAAAACTGTGAAACCGGGTTAAAAGATCGTCCGTCGTGATGCGCTCCGCGCCGAATTTACGAATCGTCAGCATCGGACCGCGGATCGAAAGCGGGGGAATGATGGCATTAAAACGAGAGCCGTCGGGAAGGCGGGCATCAACCATCGGGACGGACTCATCAACACGCCGGCCCAGCGGCGCAATAATGCGGTCAATAACAGCGCGAACCTGCTGATCGGAGACAAATCTTCGATTCGTTAAAATCAGCTTTCCGCTCTTTTCAACATAAAGCTCGTCCTTGCAGTTGACCATAATGTCGGAAACATCGGGATCGGCCAGAAACTCTTCCAGCGGGCCCAACCCAAGAGCCTCATCGACGACCTCTTTAACGATGCGTGATCGTTCTTCATGCGAGGAGATCATTCCTTTTTCTTCAAGCAAAAGATTGCTGACAATTTTATTGGCCGACTCTTTGAGCTCCCGGACCTTTTGGGGATTGCTCAAATTTTCCGGCGTCATATCCTCGACATGCAAACGGGCAACCAGTTTCTCATGAATCTTTTTCTTAAGCGCAATGATCTCATCCTCTTCGTTCACACCGCCGGCCTCGGTACTCACAGGGCCCTGCTGCGCAACGCCGAATTTATCCCAAAAAGCCGTTGATTTCTCCATGCCTTCGGCGCCCCGCTCCCTGGCAATTTCAGCGGGCTGGATAAAAATATCGTCTTTCTTAAGATCCGAGACCATTTTATTAAAAGCATCGGCGATAGGGCCTTTCGGGGCATCGACAATGCAAGGGACCCCGCGGTTCAAGGCCATGCCAACGGCTTTTCCGTCGGAAGGGATCCTCGCCATAATTTCGCAAGCCAAAGCCGTACGAACCTCTTGCCAGGCAACGCCTCCGCGGCTCTCAGCGCGATTCAACACCAGATGAACCATTTTTAAGGGAAAATGCAAACTTTGCAAAAGTTCCAGGCACCATTTGATTTGGTAGACAGCGAGGATATCCGGCGTGACCACCAGAAGAATCAAGCCGGAATTGTCTAAGGCCGTTAACATCGTTTCGCTAAACGATTTTCCGGCATCGACGATAATATAATCGTAGATCATGCTGGCTTTTTTGAAAAACGGCTTGATGTTTTCGGCGGTGATATGACCGATCTGTTTGGTTTGCAGGACTGCCGGCAGAAAATCCAGGCCGCAGGAATGCGAAATGACAAATTTTTTGATCACCTCGGGGTCGTCTGTTTTTTCAATTTCGGAGAGGAGGTTGAACAGCGCAAAACGAGGAGCCAGATTCAGCATGCGGGCCATATCGTGCACGGCCTGAAAATCCAGATCCAGAAGAAGAACCCTCTTGCCTGAAAGGGCTAGTGCTGTGGCCAGGTTAACAGCAACAAAGGTTTTACCAACGCCGCCTTTGTTGCTGAAAACGGTTATTGTGCGAGATTCCATAGAAAACTATTTTTGTCCTGAACAAAAATGATTTTAATTCTTCGTAAAAAACTTTTTAATTATACTGTATTGCCGGACAAATTGCGAGAGCATTTTTCCAACAATTTATGGTGCGGATTCCAGGACGGGTTTTTCACTGTAAACGACGGGAACGCTGATCGAAATTTCTTTTGAATTCCAGTCCGACGGCAACGGGTCGTACGGAGATAAAATTTTTGCGGTATTAACCGCATCGTTGTCAAAGACGGCATGACCGGACGATGCCTTGATGGAAACATCCTTAACGTTTCCGTCATTCAAAATTGTTATATTCAAAACCACGGTGCCGGTCCACCCGTATTCTTTGGCTTCATAGGGGTAAGAAATGGCCTGCGCGATCTGAGTTCCAACATTTTCCGTATATTGTTTTACGGCCTCGCTGTCGGGTTCGGGTGACGGAAGAACCTCTGCGGCAGAAGATGGCCCAGGAGGAACCACAGCTGCCTCATCGGGGGGGACCGAAGGTGCCTTGATCTCTTCCTCTTCCATTGGCGTTGATTCCATCGGAGGGACATCGGGATTCGTTACTGTGGCTTCAAAGCCTGATTTATCGTCCGGTATTTCCTCTGTTGGTTTCTCAGCGACGGGAGACTCATTCTCGTCCGGCATTGTTTCCTCAGCGGCGTCTTCTGCCGGTGAGGCGATTTCTTCTCCTGCATCAGGAATCGGAGATTCTGTCTCGGCGTTCATTTCTTCTTTTTTTGCTTCTTCAGCGGCCGGCTGCCTCTTTAAAATTTTCGGGGTCAAAGAAATCACCATCTCAAGGTCTGAGTCCGACGGCATCGACTTGTTACGAAACAAAAGACCCACGACCGGGATACTGCCCAAAAAAGGAACCCTCTTGACCTGTTCGCTTCTATTCTGCTTAATAAAACCTGCGAGAACGACCGTTTGATTGTCATCCAAGAGAACCTTAGCGCTAACCGACCTGGTTATAAAGGCAGGGGTCTTGTCCGGCGCCTCATTAGCCCGATCAATATCCCTAGTCGATATTTCAAGTTCAATACTAATTTTACCATCTGTGATAGTTGGAGTTGCGCTCAACTCAATTCCGTAAGGTTTAAATGTATAAGTTGTTGAAGTTGTCCCTCCGCCGGAAGACGTAGTGGTTGTGCCGGGAATTGGGACCTCTCCGCCAACAAGAAAAGTCGCCTCCTCACCACTGGTAACAACAAAGCTTGGCTTGGAGAGGATGCGCCCTTTCCCCTCCTGAATCAACAGATTGACCGTGTTCAAAATGGCCGTTGTGCGATTGAAATCTCCGATTTTGAAAAGATCCTTAAATTTCCCCGTTTTCGGTGGCAACGTTTCATTCCACTGAGGGGCTAAATTCCCCACACCAGTGTTCCACTCAATCCCCAATGTCTTTGTCAGTGTTGTACTCAATTCCGAAATCTGGACATCGACTTGAATCAAATCCGATTCTTCTTGAACATAGTTCCGAATCGTATCTTCGCTGCTTTTCAAAATCTCGTCGAGTCGCTTCTTATCCGCCTTTGGTAAACTTCCACTCACAATTACCTTTCCTAAATAATAATCTTTCTCAACGGAAAGACCTTTAAATCCCTTTACAGCAAGGACCTTGGGCAATTCATCGGCGAGCACTCCCAAATCCTCCGCAAAAACCCGCGCGGTAATCTTCTTTTTGCCAAACTCGTCCCAGACATAAACCGACGTCTCCCCGACTTTCCGGCCCACCAGGACAATTTCATCGGCGGTCACGCTGTTGATATCCACAATCCCCGGATTACCGACCGCGATCCTTGTCAGGGAATAGACCTTCACGGTCACCAAATCACCGACGTAAAGAAACACGTCGGTGGTTTCCTGGCTATCCACCACATCGAGAATTTCGGCATGAAGCGGTGAAACAAACGAAAAGGAAAGAAATAAAAGAAGAGAAAAAAACACCCCTAAAACACATTTGCTGCTCTTTTGGATTGACCTCATAATTAGCAATTCCCCCCCTGATGAAAAGGTGTCATATCTCAAGAAACTTACTGTTGCAATCCGCCCCGGAAGATCTGAATGTACGGCTTTGCGGCGTCTTTTTTCTCCGGCGCTTCCGACGTCACCTTCGCTTCTGTATGTTGTAAGACAAGTTCTGTGCCCTGTTTATTGAAGACATAATCCGCCAGCGTGCTCCAATTGGCTGTTTGCAACATCTCGACCTGGGTTTCGGAAGGGGCCCGAAGAACCAGCTGCATCTGGCCGTTTTTCTGGATAAAAGACATCAGCCCGGCCTCTTCGGGGGTTAAGGCAAACGTAATATTAAGCGCCCGGGCCGCCTGCTGCTGCTCGTATCCTCCCGGGGCTTGAAGATTCGTCCCGACGGCCAATATTTTCACATTCTGAAAAACAACTGAGGAGATTTTTTGCGGCTTGTTGGTGACGGCGTCCGCCATTTCAACATGCACCAGCACGTCCACATAGTCGCCGGGATTGACCATCCCGCCGACAGCGGATAGGGAATCGATGTTGACCGTATAAGCCCTTTTTCCGGCCGGAGTCATTAAGGAAAGCGTTGATTTCGGAATGGCAGGGGTTGCGTCGCCGGGCTTGCCTTCTCCCGGTTTGCCGGGAACACCGGCCGGCATCTGGGCCTGACGAGCAGCCATTTTCTTCATATCTTCACGCATAACCGCCATTTCCTGGATCAGAGGCTTCATCTTCTTTTCTTCAAATTCCTTGGAAAGCCGTCGTGTCTCGTCCTGGATGCTGCCCTGAATATGCCGCCCCGTCAGGACAGCGGCCATCAACCCCAACCCCACGGCGAGCAGGATAATTGCCAGTTGTTTCTTATTTTCAATATTCATTGCCGGTTATTCCTCCAATAATTTATCATTGACCTCAATGGTCGTCTTTTTGCGCAGCTCATCAAGGTAACTCAACACCGCCTGCTGTTGCTTTAAGGCGGTGAGGGCTTTTTTAAGATCCTCTTTGATCTGAGCAAGTGGCTGCGGTTTACCGCCTTTTCTCTCCTCGAGCTTAACAATATAGTACGTTCCGTCGGGCCCCTTAAAAACCGAACTCACCCCCCCCACGTCAAGGGCGGAAACCACGTCGGCCATTTTAGGAAATTCGAACTCCTTGATAAATCCCTTGCCGGCCTTCTTTTTGGATTTTGTGCTGACCATTTCGGAAAAGCTGCCGCCCTGCAGGATCTGGGCTAAGATGCTCTTGGCCTCCTCTTCTGTGTCGACGACAATCTGACTGATCCGCCACTCCATCGGCTCGATGAATTCACTCTGATTTTGTGTGTAATAATCTTCGGCATCCTGGTCCGTTGCGGCAATCCCTTCAACCAGTTTGGTGGCCACTTCCCGGACCAAAAGGGTTCTGCGGAATTCTTCCACCGCCTGAATAATATCTTTATTTTTATCGATCCCCTGCTGTTCGGCGGCCTGAACAATCAATTGTTGCCGGATCAATTCCTCTAAAATCAATTTGTTTTGTTCCACGTTTTTAATATCATATTCTTTCACGACTTCCTTAAGAGCATTCAGCCGATCGTTAAATTCCTCGAGGGACAGCGTCCAGTTTCCCACTTTCGCCAAAAGATTTTTAGGCATTTCCTTTTGCGGGGCAGGGGGTTGCGGAACTGCTGCCGAAGGCGCCGGAGATGGGGCTGGGGTTTTTACGGGTTCCTCAACGGGACTGGGAGGAGTCTTGGGTTTTGCGGTGGTCGTCGACTTTTTTGATGAGAAATTATCAAAAAATTTTGAAATCTGATCGCAGCCCTGAAGACTTAAAACCATAAAAGTTCCGACGACAAATGTAATGGCGTTTGATTGTTTTTTAAGCACAACAGACTCCTTTCCATGGTTAAGAACAATGTAAGTATACCTGCAAGTTTTCTAAAAAACAAGAAAATTGACGATTTTATTGACGATGATTTTTATAACACGTTGCAATATTTTATGTTGCGGTGTCAAGCCCTAAAAAAGCTTTTTTACAGACCATTGCCGCCCCGGCCCCAGGAGGCAAACAACCCGTCAACCACGTTCTTTTCTTCAAGAATCTCCTTAAGGGTGGCGGCGATTTTTTCCTTCGCAAAGGCGTTATGCGACAAACCAGAAACCACTTTCCAGTCTCTGCCGTCGGAGACAACAGGAAAACCGAACATCACTCCCTCGTCAATACCGTAGCTCCCATCTGAAGACACGGCCACAGAAAAAAACTCTCCCGGCGGAGTTGGAGTGATCAAATTTTTTACGGTGTCAATAACGGCATTCGCGGCCGAGCCGGCCGACGACAATCCCCGCGCCTTAATGATCGCGGCGCCCCGCTGCTGAATGATCTCAAGAAAGGTTTTTTGCAGCCAGTTCTCGTCGGGAATAAGACTCGCAACCGGCTTACCGTTAATTTGAGCATTGTAAAAATCCGGGTACATGGTTGCCGAATGGTTGCCCCAAATGGCGACATTTTTTACCGCGGCAACGTCTGTCCCGGCCTTGATCGCCATCTGCGTGACGGCACGGTTTTGATCCAGCATCGTCATGGCAAAAAAATTCCTGGCAGGGATATTTTTAACAACGCGTTTTGCTATGTAGGCATTTGTGTTGCATGGGTTTCCAACAACGAGAATCCGGCAGGTTTTCTTAGCCGCGGCGTCCAGGGCCCTGCCCTGTTCAATAAAAATACCCCCGTTGATCTTCAAAAGATCCGAGCGCTCCATCCCGGCCTTGCGCGGGACACTGCCGACCAAAAGGGCCCAATCCGCTTCCTTAAAAGCGACCAACGGGTCGGCGCTGACCGTCACAGACTTCAAAAGCGGAAACGCGCAGTCTTGCAATTCCATCACCACACCCTCAAGCGCCGGGAGCGCGGCGGTCAGCTCCAATAAACTCAAGTGAACCTCGGTGTCCTTCCCAAACATTTCTCCGGCGGCAATCCGAAAAAGTAAGGCATAACCGATCTGTCCGGCTGCTCCGGTTACGGCAACCTTAACACTCTTCCTCATAAACGACTCCTGTCTCAATGAGATACCCTGTGTTTGACAACTACTCTAAATATATATCCCGTTGGAATATCTGCTGTTGGCGCCTGACCGCCGGCAAAGCAGACCTTGCTGTTTTTAACGTTTCCTTTTGCAGTTCGGCATAAATAATTTCTTCGCCGTCCGTCGCTGCCCGGGCCAAAATCCGCCCCCAGGGGTCAATCACCATGCTGTTGCCATACGTCCGGACGCCGTTAGGGGTTGTCCCGCACTGGTTCGGCGCCAGGATATAGGAAAGGTTTTCGATGGCCCGCGCCCGCAAAAGGACCTCCCAGTGCGCCTCCCCGGTTTGGAAGGTAAAGGATGCCGGCACCGTCAGGACATCGCAACCCCGCCGGGCATACTCCACAAAAAGCCCCGGGAACCGCAGGTCATAGCAGACGGTCATGCCGACCTTAAAATCACTCACCCGGCCCGTCGCAAGCCGCTTGCCGGCCAGAAAATTTTTTGATTCCTGGATCTCTTTGTAGCGCAAAATCGCCTTAAAAAGGTGCCTTTTCCGGTAGCGCGCGGAGAGGCGGCCCGTCTCGTTGATCAAAACGGAGGTATTGAAGCACCTCGCCGACCCTTTGATTTTTTCATAGATCGAACCGGCGAGAATAAAGACCCGGTGCTCGCGGGCCAGTTGGAGCAGAGGAATGATGGATTCGCCGGGAACCGGCTCCGCAACTTTTTCAGCAAGAATCCGGCGATCAATGGGCCCCCGATAACTGAATACCTCCGGCAATAAAATCCATTTCGCCCTGGCGCGAATCGCCCGCCGGACAAAGGTGACC
>CAYHZK010000044.1:0-14277 GCA_964361085.1 uncultured Planctomycetales bacterium | reverse complement strand
TCACGCCCTTGAGTCGAGGAATCTCCTGCGTCCGCTGATCTTCAACCTGATCTTCATCTCAGTTTTTCTGATGCTTCTTTACTCTCACCAAAAGACGGGGGATCAGCGGAGATTGTTCCTGCTGCCTGTCCTGGGAATCTTCTGGGCCAACCTGCACCTGGGGAGTTTTGTCTATGGTCATGTGATCTTTGCCGCCTTTTTCATTTCGGCGATGCTGGAACATCTCTTTGCCAGACGGCAGGGGAATGCCGCCACGGCCCGTCGGGAGGCCCAACACGCGCGGGACCTGGGCCTGATCTGGTGCGCGTATCTGTTTGTTTTTTTTATCAACCCTTACGGGGCGGAGGGGTTTTTATATCCTTTCAAGGTTTTTCTCCTGCCGGAATTCATCAATTTTTATAAATTTAAAGGGATCGTCGATGAAATGGGCTCGCCGCTGCAGATGTACGGAGGCCCCGCGTGGATCCCGTTTCTTGTGTTGATTGTGATGGTCCTTCATGCCGTCGGGAAGAGTGAAAAAAGGAATTGGGCCTCGATGGTTCTGTTTGGGGCGGCGTTGGGGTTGTTTCTGGCCAGCGTGCGCGCCGTGGATTTTTTTGCGCTGACGAGCGGGTATATCATTTTGGCCTCCATGCCCGCCGGGGTGCCGCAAAGTCTTCGCCCGCCGGGGTCGTCCCGTGTCAATGAAATGATCCTGATGGGCGTCATTATCCTGGCCCTGGGGTTCTGCGCCCTGAATCCGTCAAATCCCTGGACCGCGCACTGCAGCCGGCAGAAGAAGGATTTTATCCGGATGGGCGATGCCGCGGCGGCCGTTGAGTTTTTAAAGAAAAAGAATATCCGGGGCAGCGTTTTTAATGATGAGCATTTCGGCGGATACCTCATCTGGAGCGCTTATCCGCAGCTGAGGGCTTTTGTCGACGGGCGGCAGGCGGATCAGGAAAAATTCCAGCTTTATCTTGCGGTGCTGCAGCGGCCCGAGGAGTTCTGGGAGAAGGCCGACAGTCACAATCAGTTTGACCTCATCCTCCTGGACCCCCGGCTTGCGCATTCGAAAAAAATGATCCGTTATCTGGCCCGCCAGCCGCAGTGGCGGATGGTTTTCCACGAC
The DNA here is from genome assembly GCA_964361085.1 of uncultured Planctomycetales bacterium. Taxonomy (GTDB): domain Bacteria; phylum Omnitrophota; class Gorgyraeia; order Zapsychrales; family JANLHA01; genus CAYHZK01. The sequence goes on along the minus strand of CAYHZK010000044.1, from coordinate 13,166 downwards.
GGCAACGCGGTGGTGTATGTGAGGTATGGGCTAGGAGCATAAAGTAGAATAATTGAGAAATGCCGCAGATGACCCGTCTGATGCCGGGCTAACCAGGGGGTGACGATGAGCATTGACTCGATAATCCAGTCCGTGTCTGTTTTGGTCGCAGTTCTGACATTTGCGATCACGCATTTTGTCAGTGAGGCGCGGGACCGCGCAACAGCCAACCGGGAGACGTACCAGCGCCTGGAGCTTGCCTCCATCGACCTGTTCCGGTTCGAGGCGGACCATATGGAGATCATCCGCCCGGTCTGGGAAGACCGTGTCCCCGTCCCGCCTCCGGGGACGGCGGAACACACGGCTGTGGTTAATTATGTATGCCAGATCCTGAATCTGTTCGAGATGGCCATCCGGTTGCGCAAAGAGGGTGTCGTTCCCCCTGAAGTGTTCGGCAGTTGGGTCATCTGGTATTACAATCTTGCGAATGCGCCGCATTTCGGAGAAATCTGGGACGAGGTGCAGTATGACTACACCTTCGAGCTCAGGCAGATTATGAACGTGGGGGTTTTTCTCGCGGAAACAGAATCCGATGAAGAAGCCCGCGTCGATAAATTTTTTGCCAGCGTCGCCCGTGGATTAAAGTGCAAGAAGATCCGCAAATGGACCGAGCAGGTCCGGAAGGAAAGAGAAAAGGCCGCGAATCCGCATCCGAAAAAAACGGCCGGCGGCAGGACCGTTTCCCCGGCAGTCGCTCCGGAGATCGCATGGTGTGCCGATGGCGGTCAGGCGGGCGTGCTGGCCCGTTTTATGGCCGGGAACATCGATCCTGTGTATATTTCGCACGGTGAATTGCAGGACGGCCGCGCACTTGATCCGCAGCGGTGGAGTCCCGGACTGGAAGGGATCCTGGCGGAAGAGATGTCTGCGTTCATGTCCCACCCGGCATCAGAGCCGCCCGGCGGACGGGTCGCGGTCGCCCGGATTGCGGGCGCTGTGGTCGCTGTGCTGCTTGTCGAGGTTTTTCGCGACGGGCCGGTTTGTTACGCCGTCCTGCATGACTTGGTGGTCGACCGCGGCTTGAGGGGACAGGGGATCGGGGCGCTGTGCCTTGCCTGGGCGGAGCGACAGTTGGGCCAGGAGTGGGCGGGGCGGATTTTTCTGGAAAGCGGAACGGAAAATCATCGCGCTCACGCTTTTTTTTCCCGCGCCGGCTTCCGGCAGTGTTCGCTCGTGATGTTCAAGGATATTCCATGAAAACCTTCGTCCTCGGCGACATTCATGGCGCGTATCGCGCCTTGCTGCAATGCCTTGAGCGCTCCCATTTCGATGCCGGGGAAGACCGTCTTATTGTTTTAGGCGATGTCTGCGACGGCTACCCGGAAGTCAAACAATGCATAGACGAGCTTTTAAAGATCAAACACTGCGAATATATCATCGGCAATCACGACCTTTGGGCCCTGGATTGGGCGACCCAGGGCATTGAGGAGGACATCTGGCTCACGCAGGGCGGACGCAACACGATTGTTTCCTATGACGGCAGAACGATGCCGCCGGCGCATATTGATTTTCTAAGAAATTCCCATCCCTGGCTTGAGGTTGAAAATAAACTTTTTGTCCACGGCGGGTTTGATCCGCGGATCCCTCTTGCCGGGCAAAGTTTGGAAACCTTAGTCTGGGACCGGACGCTGATCCAGGAGGCCTGGCAGCAGTCTTTAAGGGGAGGCCAGGAACGGTTTACGCGGTATGAAGACATTTATTTAGGACACACGCCGACCCAGCAGTTTGGTTCCGCCAAGCCGTTAAAGCTCTGCAACGTCTGGGCCATGGATACCGGCGCCGGATGGTCCGGTGCCCTGACCATCATGGACGTCGCCACCAAAAAATACTGGCAATCCGACCCGACCCCTGTGTTGTATCCGGATGCTCGGGGGAGGCGGTAAAAAGAATTTGCACGGTATATCCTCTGTGATATAATCCCTCAGCTTTTCAGCGGAGAGGCTCTCATTTTCAATCACGACGCACTGATCAAATCACCGACAATGCCTGAACTGAGAAAAGATCCTGTGGTGGGGCGGTGGGTTATTATTGCCACCGAAAGGGCCAGAAGGCCCGGGATTTTTTTTGCCCAGCAGAATAATGCTTTTGACGACAGTCAGCCCTGCCAATTTTGCGACAATCGGGATCCCGAAATTTATTCGGCGAAGTCCCGGGACGGGAAGTGGAAGGTCCGGGTCGTCCAGAGCGGAACCCCGCTTTTGACCATGCAGGAGAAGTTCACCCGGCGGGCCCACGGCCTTTACGACGTTGTCAACGATTACGGCGTCCATGAGGTTGTGATTGAGACCCCGGAGCACACCGCGAATATGGCGGATTTGAGCCAGCAACAGATCCGCCTGGTTTTGGAAACATACGCGGTCCGTTACAACGCCCTGGAAAAGAATCCTAATTTTCAATATGTGATCGCGTATAAAAATTATGGCTGGGCGGCCGGCAGCCGGAGGATCGGGCATTCCCGGTCGCAGATCATCGCCACGTCGGTCATCCCTTTTAGCGTCAAGGAAAAGCTGGCCGGGGTCAAACGTTATTTTGATTACCGCGAACGCTGCCTGTATTGCGATATGATCGAGCAGGAGATGGACGCCAAGATCAGGATCGTCGCCGAGAGCGACAATTTTTTGGCCATCACACCGTTTGCCCCGCGATTCATTTTTGAAATCTGGATTCTGCCCAAACAGCACCATTGTGATTTTGCAAAAGGGGTGGTGGGCCGCGAGGAAGAGCTGGCCGGCGTTTTAAAGACCGTTCTTTTGAAGCTCAAGATGGGATTGGAGAATCCGGCTTATAACTATGTGATTCATTCGGCCCCGTTTCGCCATGGCGCGGTGGGCTCAAAATGGCGGACCCTGCCGGAAGATTATCACTGGCATATTGAGGTCATGCCGCGGTTGACGCGCGTCGCGGGCTTTGAGAAGGGATCCGGGTTTTACATTTCCTCGATCCCGCCGGAAAGCGCCGCTGAATTTTTACGCGAGGTGAGGGTGGACCATGGCTGATCAACGACGGGATCCTATCATCGGCCGCTGGGTTATCGTCGAAAGCCGGGAGAAATCCTTAGGGCCGGAGGCGTATGAAAAAGAGTCGCACAAGCCGGCGGAGCAAACTATTTGCCAATTTTGCAGCGGACGGGAAAATCAGACCCCGCCTGAGGTCGACGCGATCCGGCCCCAGCACTCGGCCCCCAACTCGCCGGACTGGCTGGCGCGCGTTGTGCCCAACAAATTTCCCGCGCTTAAGATCGAGGGCGGGCTGGACCATCACGGTATCGGGATTTACGATATGTCCAACGGTGTCGGCGCCCACGAAGTCCTGATTGAGACGCCGGATCACGATAAAAATCTGGCTGATCTTCCCGCCGAACACGTCGCGCATGTGATCCGATTGTTTCAAAGCCGTTCGTTGAGTCTGGCCCAGGACAAACGTTTTAAGTATATTATGATCTTTAAGAATTACGGGCAGTCCGCGGGCGCCTCCGTGGAGCACGCGCACAGCCAGATCATCGCCCTGCCGATGGTGCCTAAATATGTGCACGAGGAACTGGAAGGGGCGGAACGGTATTATGATTTTCGGGGCCGGTGTGTTTTTTGCGATATGATCCGGCACGAATATAAAGATGTCCGCAGGATCGTTGTCTCGAACGATTCGTTCTTGAGCTTTTGCCCGTTTGTGCCGCGGTTCCCGTTTGAGACCTGGATTTTCCCCAAGGATCACGGTCTGGATTTTTTTACGATGGGAGACGCGCAGCGGCATCATCTGGCCGTGATTTTAAAAGACGTTTTGCTGCGGATGAAAATCTGTTTGTCCGATCCATCTTATAATTTTTATTTGCATGTTCCGCCGGTGGATTATAAAAACAAGGACAGTTATCACTGGCATATCGAAATCGTCCCGCAGTTGACCCGGGTGGCGGGGTTCGAATGGGGCACGGGGTTTTATGTTGTCCGCACGGCCCCCTCTGTGGCGGCCGAATATTTGCGTAAAAGCGGGTGAGCCGGGCCGGGAACATCACGTTTTAGCACAGTCGGTTACTTATTAAATTCAGGATTTTCGCGTTTGGATGAGATGCAACGAAGCAGATCGCCAAACGCGAAAGTCCTAAAATCATTCAACATGGAGGAGTCAGATGTCAGTCGCAAAGGTTGGGATTAACGGGTTTGGCCGGATCGGGCGTTTGGTGTTTCGCGCGGCCCTTGGAAACAAAAATATTGAAATCGTCGGGATCAACGATTTAGTCGAGCCGACATATATGGCCTACATGCTCAAATATGATTCGACCCACGGCAAATTCAAGGGCACCGTCGATGTTCAGGACAATCAACTGGTCGTCAACGGCAAAAAAATCCGCGTCACGGCCGAAAAGGATCCCGCCAATTTGAAATGGAAAGACGCCGGCGCCGATTATATCGTCGAGTCTACCGGACTTTTTACCACCATGGACAAAGCCAAAGGTCATCTGGCCGCCGGTGCGAAGAAAGTCATCATTTCTGCCCCTTCGAATGACGCGCCGATGTTTGTTATGGGGGTGAATCAAAAGAATTACAAGAACGATATGGATATCGTTTCCAACGCGTCCTGCACCACGAATTGTCTGGCGCCGGTCGCGAAGGTTTTGCATGACAACTGGGGCATTGTGGAAGGGTTGATGACGACCTGTCACGCCGTGACCGCGACTCAAAAGACCGTTGACGGTCCTTCGATGAAGGATTGGCGCGGAGGACGCGGGGCGTATCAGAATATCATCCCGTCATCGACAGGCGCCGCCAAGGCCGTGGGCAAGGTTATTCCGGAACTGAACGGCAAATTGACCGGGATGGCCTTCCGCGTTCCGGTGGCGGATGTTTCGGTCGTGGATTTAACGTGCAAGTTGAGCAAACCGGCCGCATGGGACGCCATCAAGGCCGCGATGAAAAAGGCCTCTGAGGGCGAGATGAAAGGGATCCTGGGTTACACCGAAGACGAAGTCGTCTCGAGCGACTTTTTAGGCGACCCCCGGACCTCGATCTTCGACGCCGGCGCCGGCATCGCCCTCAACGACACCTTCGTGAAGGTCGTGTCTTGGTACGACAACGAATGGGGGTACTCGAACAAGACGGTGGACCTCATTGAATATATCGCCAGCGCTATGTAGGGACATCGACAGCCTGAGGGACAATAGCCAGTTATTCCGTCACAGGCGGAGCAACTGGCTATTTTTTTAAAAAATGAAAATGTTATACTGTAGCTATTTTAAGGGGTTGATGGGATAGCCATGAAAAATCATTTTTTGATCCCTCTCGTCCACTTTTTATTATTGGCCTTTGAGTTTTTTGCGGGAGTGAGATAACGATTGGTTTTGCAGTCCTTATTTTTATTTTACGGGAGAAAAGATTTTAGGAGGGGCTGTTTTGAAGACGAGCAGCAAGTTTTTCAGGGGCGCGGTTGCCTTCAGCATCACCATCGGGCTCTTTATGTTCTTGCTTTCGACCATCGATTTTGTTAAGGTCCTGGCTGTTTTGAAAACCGCGGACCGTTTTTTTCTTTTCCTGGGTTTTTTCACTTTGATCTTTGGAAATCTGTTGCTGGATGCCTTCCGCTGGAAAGTGATACTGCAATATCTTCAATATCCTGTCTCATTTAAAGAAGCCCTGTTTATTAAGATCGTGAGTACTGTGTTGATTTCGTCGCTGCCGTTGAAGAGCGGGGAACTGTCCCGGCTTGTTTATCTCAAACGGTTAAAAGGCATTCCGTACTCGAAGACCACCCTTTCCATTGTTGCCGAATACGGTTGTAGAATTTTTACTTTATTTTTTTGTCTTTGTATCGGATTTGTCTGGCGTTTTTTTGAAAATCAACAGCAGGGATTGACCGTTGACCTCAGTCATTCTTCTTTGATCCTGTTCTCCCTGTGTTTTTTTAAATGGGATATGGATAGCGCGACTGCAGGACGGTGGGAAGAGCAATGCCGTGCGGCTTTTCAGAACAACTTCCAAGAATTTTATGACCTTTTGAAGAATAAGATTGTACTATTAGCGACGCTGTTATATTCCGCGTCGGATATTATGGTTTTTTATTGGCTCGCCAGATCGTTGTCCCTGGATATCCCTGTTTCTGCCATGCTGATTTTTCTCCCGATCATTTTAGTCATCAGTTGTCTGCCGTTTACAATCGCAGGACTGGGGTCCCGGGAGTTGGCCATCGTATTCTTTTTCCAGCCGTACGCGCCCCCCGAATTTCTCTGGTCTCTGGGGATTTTGTATTCTGTTGCGGAATTTGCTTTGCCTTTTTTTATCGCGGGGACCGTCACGGCCATTTTCTCGGATAAAATGATAAATTTTTTTGGGGAGCAGAAATCAAAAACAGAGATCACCCATGAATGACGATCAGGATCGAAGGCAAAAAATTGTCATCGCCGCGATTGTTCTGGCGCTCAGTTCATTCTTTTTATTTTTTAACCTCGGGCATCCTGCGCTCTGGGATGATGAAGCCACGACAGCGCTCTTTGCCCAGTCTGTTTGGCGGACAGGGGATACATCGGCGTTGTTAGATCACCAGGTGATTGCTTATGATGCTGGTGCTGACTTGAAGGGACTTTACAACCGGCATATGCCGCCGCTGCAATTTTACGTCGCAGCTCCGTTTGCCGGGATCTGCCCAGGCTCCGCCTTTGCGGCAAGAATCCCTTTTGCGGTATGCGGATTATTGACAGTGGGAATCATGCTTTTGTGGTTATGGCGGTCCGGAGCTTCTCTGCAGACATGGGTGCTGGCGGCAGTCGGTATTCTTTGCAATGTTTCTCTTATGCTTTTTAGCCGTCAGTGCCGGTATTATGCCCTCACAATGGCGTTGGCCGTGATTTTATCTTTTCTTTATTTTTATCGGGATGAACGGCTTAAATCGTCGATCGGTATTGCCGTTGTGTCACTGTTGCTTCTTCTTTCTCATTATTTGTGTTTCGTCGCTGTTTATGCCTGCCTGATTGTTGATTATCTCATTTGGAGCCGAAAAAACCGGCCTCTCTCCATTTCGCAATTGATCATCATTGTTCTCCCGCCATTGCTGTTGGGGGGATGGTTGGTCAGTGCCATCAATCCTTTTCTTAAAACCGCTTGGAATTTGGAAAAGAGCGCGATAATTTTTCAAACCTTGCGTGACCTTAATGGCAGCGAGATGGGTGTGGGGGTTTTGCTTATTCTCGCCCCGATCCTGCACTTTTTCAGAGGAGGCCATGCGTTGAGGTGTTTTGCGGCGATCCTTATTTATGTGACCGTGATTGGATTGTTTTCTCCGTCGCTGACTAAAATCGGGACAACAGTCAGGTATCTTACCCCGTTAATTCCTCTTTGCATTGTGGCGGGGGTTTTAACCATTCAGGCTTTAACGAAACGTTTTCAACATTTTGCCGTCCCTCTGGCTGTATTGGCTTTTGGCACGAATCTGCTGCACGGCGGGCCATGGGGATTCACAGCGCATCAAACGCCGTTCAGTAAAATTTTGGATCAAAACCGATTGCGAATGACGCCCCTGGAGTTCGTTGCGGAATTGATTTCGCCGCCTCCCAGCGCTTATCGGATAACGTCGGAATGGATTCAGAATCATTTGACAAAACAAGAGAGTGTCTGGGTCATGCCGTCCTATGTCACATACCCGCTGATGTTTCACGCGCCTGAACCGACGTATGCCTGGCAATTGCCGGAAGAGGCCGAGCCGTTTCGGGGTTTGCCGGCGATTCATTTTATGCGCAGAATCCCGCCGGATTATGTGATTGCCTTCGGTCCTTATATTGAAAATGTTCGGCGAGAATTCAAGGTCTTGGAGGAAAGGGGAGTTCACTATGCTCAAATCCAGCGGATCGACCGGTATTGGTATGATTTAACGAGACCTGAATTGTTTTGGCATTCCTTCGGCAAGATTGAGAATTTTTCCCGGACGTCAGAGGCAATTTATATCTTTAAGCGGATTCAGGACGACGCTGTTTTATGAAACCCCATTTTGAATTCTCCTTAAACAAAAAGAATTTGCTGCTGATAACGATGGGCAGCTGGTTTTGCTGGGGCCTTTTGACGGGAGCGGGGCAGGAGTCTTCGCTTCGATGGCCCGATCTTTTTGCCGATACGGAATCGTATTCTTTCTTTCACTACATCCGCGATATGGGTATCTATCTTTTGGCCAGTTTTATGCTTTTTTTACTGCCGGGTTTATTATGGGGCAATATCTTTTCAAAACGTCAATACAGGACTTCGGAACTCTTGGCGGTTGCTTTCATCATCAGTTTGGCGTTGCTGGTCGTTATAACAACACTTTTTAAGGTGGGTGCTGCCCGGGAACTGCAATCCTGGGATCTTCTTCTGATGCTCCTGGGGGTTACGGGCGGTGGGCTCCTGGTTTGCCTTAAGAAAGATGGTTGGGAAAATAGAAATATCGTGACAATCCCTTGGGCCGATTTTTATTTATGCCTTGCACTGTTGTTGTGTCTTATTATTGCGGGTTGGGGGCTTCGTGAGAGAATCCTGTGGGTTGAATATGATCGGGACGTCTCGCCGGAGCGCATCCTCGCCATCCCGTTCGGCTATCAGGAGGATGTCCTGGAAAGTTTTGGTTTGATTCACAGTCTTAAAACGCATGTGCTCCCGTACTGGGATCTTGAGTATGCGGAACGATACGGTTATTCAATCGTCGATCCGCCGCTTAGGATTTTTATTTCCTTCTTTTTGATGCTTTTTGGGGGAGAGTCTTTCGCGGTCCAGAGCTTGAATACGCTGCTTGTCCTGATGCTGAGCTTTTTGGCCGTGGCCCGTCTTGCGACTGTTGGGCTTGATGTTCGGCCGTATCGTTCTTTTTGGTTGATCCCGGTGTTATTTTTGAACGTTATTTTTGTTTTTTTATGGCACCGGGATTTCGCCCTTGTTTTGATCGACCACATTCATGTTATGAGCCTCTTTGTGGTGGCCCAGTTTTATTTTCTTTTGACGGGACGATACAGGTTATTCCTGGCTTTCGCGGTATTGGCGTTTTTAACGAAATTCGAAGCGGCCTTGTTTACGCTCGCTGGTCTTTGGTTTTATGGAAGGATTCTTCAACCGGATTATCGCACGGCCGTCGATCTTTTTAAGAAATACATCCTGCTCGTTTCGCCCTACATTGTGATGATGTTCACGATTGGTTTTCTGCGCGGGGATTTGGGCGTCTATGCAGAGGCATTTTGCGTGGAACGGTTTGTTCGTTTGGATCATTTTTATTTCTTTGATGAGATTTTTCCGCAGGAATTGACATCACCCTGGGAGGCGTTTTCTCTGGCCGCGACAGGGGAGTTTTTCATTCAATTCCTGATGGGGACGGCCTTTGGGGGTGTCCTGATTTTCTTGTCCACACAAGACAAAATTTCACGGTTTCTTAGACGGATTGGACTTTTTTATCTTATCCTCGTTCTGGCAAGTCGGGCGAAGAGGATCCACTACATCTCACCGCTAGTCTTGATATCTGCCATTATCGTTTTACGGATGTTTTTTCTAACCTCATGGGAAGATATCAGAGGCAAGCTCAGAGTATTTTCTCGAAAATTAAGACTCCCCCGTTTATAATTCTTAATTGCACCTTTCTCGTCAAGATGTTATATTGACTTCGGAATGGTTCATTATATAGATGCAATATGAAAATCGCCCTCGTTTATCCTCCATTTTTTCATAAGAAATTTAATGAAAATCTTCCTACGGTTGATGACGAATTTGGTTTGTTCCCGCATATTGGTTTTGGCTGGGTCGCGGCTGCTGTTAAGGAGGCCGGCCATGACGTCAAACTCTTCGATGCCGCTGCTTCCAAGTGTCGATATGAAAAGGTCTTAGCCGATGTTAAGAATTACAATCCCGATATGTTGGGGTTTGCGGCCCACGCGATTCAAACGTTCCGGGACATGCTGTTGTGGGCCATAAAATTCAAAGCTGATACGAATTTGCCGATTTTAGTGGGAGGGTATGAGGCCAAGGCCTATCCTGCGGAAATCATGGAACACCCGTGTTTTGACTTTTTGTGTTCCGGAGAAGCCACCACTTTTATGGGGCCTTTTCTTGCGGCCTTTGAAAATGGGAAAGATTATGATAAAGTTCCCGATCTTTTCTATCGCAAGAATAGACATCTGCATAAAACATACGACGCCCCGCATATGCCGTTCCGTCAGCATCCCCATCCCGATCGTTCGATTTTTAATAATGAACTTTATTACTCGCATGTGTCCTCCCGAAGAAATTTTACGGTTGGGATGTCGGAAGTGGGATGCCCTTATCCATGCACCTTTTGTACGATGCGACATACGGGTTTTGATGCGAGGACGCCCCAGCAAATCGCCGATGAGATGCAGGAGTGTGTTGAACGCTATAACATTCATGAAATCGATTGGTTCGATCCCGTTATGTTGTATGACCGTCGGCGCATCATCGATCTGTCAGGGGAATTGAAGCGTCGTAAATTGGACATTATTTGGTCAACGAGGACACGCGTCGATAGTCTTTCTTTTCGACATCCGGGTGGAAAGATCGATGTCGAATTGCTCCGAGCCCTGGCTGATTCGGGCTGTAAACGTTTATTCTTTGGTATTGAATCTGGGGATGATCAGATTTTGAAAAATATCCGAAAAGCCAGCCAAGTTGACCATATGAGAAAGATTTTGGATGCTATCGTCGCTCACGGGATTCGTCCGCTCGGGTTTTTTATGATTGGTAATCCTGGGGAAACGAAAGAATCTGCCTATAAAACAATCTCCTACGCTAAGTCTCTTCCCTTGGACTATGCCCAATTTTCAATCACCATTATGAAGCCCCACACGGAGCTAGAGAAAGATAACTTCGAAGCCCTCGAGCGCATTAACTATTGGCGGGAATATATTCGCGGGACCGTCGAGGAATGTGTCTTGCCCACACCATGGACCCAACTCACCCGTGCTGAACTGGAAGCGTTGACCCGACGGGCTTATCTGCATTTTTATGCCAGACCGCGCTACATTTGGACAATGATCACCCGGATTGAATCCTTTGGAGAGCTACTGCGTTATGTGAGGGTATTTTTTCAACTGCTTCTAAGACCCATAAGGCCTCAGCAAGGAAAGAAGATGTTTTTTTTGACTAAAGGGGCAAGGAGCGTCCTGGCATTTTTAGAAGGAGTCATTGCCGCTGTTCATCAAGGGGCCAGACATCCGGTAGCGGCTTATGGAGGAGGGTTAAAAGGGGCCTGGGAATTGGCAAAACGTGAATGGAAGCGCTCGACGACCCTGGAAGACCTGCCGGCACCCGGTCATGTGCAAGAAGACCTTCTTACCGTAGATTTGAATAAGCAAATTGAGAAACGTGAACAATTTGATCAACCCACCCGGTATATTCCTGTTTCCTCTGGTGCTCTGGGAACCAAGCGTTAACAGGCCCATGGTCAATGAATCTAACGCGAAAAATTCGAATAGCGCAGAAAATTATCGCTGCGAAGTTTTATAAACGATACTGCCCTCTCACCGTCAGTTGGGCGATTACCCGACGTTGCCGTCAGAAGTGTACCTATTGCGGAGTGGTCGTTCCCAAAAAAGAGTTATCCACCGAAGAGGTTTTCACGATCATTGATAAATTGAGCCATTTTGGTACGGAACGGATTTCGTTGACCGGTGGAGAAGCGTTGTTGCGGGAGGATTTAGGAGATATTATTGATTACGCCAAGAGTCGGGATATTGTTTGCGCCGTCAATACGAATGGAGATCTGTTAAAACAGGTCCTCCCCAAGCTGTCGAATGTCGAGAGGATCACGATGAGTTTTGACGGCCCGGACGAAGTGCATAAGGAGCTCCGGCGCGGCAATTCGCATCATCTGGACGTGATAAAATTGTGCCGTACCGCAAGGATCCCGATCGTTTTAACCACAGTTTTATCCAAGCTCAACCTGGATGCGATCGATTACATCTTGGATACCGCACAGCAACACAATATTAAGGTGTTATTTCAGCCGGCTCAACTCAATCTGTTGGGCCAAGACAAACCGAATCCGATCGCTTTGGAAAAACCGCAGCTGCAAAATCAGATTGAGAAGTTGATCAACAAGAAACTGCAAGGGAACCGGAGTATTTATAATTCTCTATCCGGATTGAGGCACCTTTCTCATTGGCCCGATGTTAAAGCTATCCCTTGCTGGGCCGCGAAATTGCATTGCCGGATCGACAGCGATGGCTACATTTATCCCTGCGGACACACCACACCTTTCTATAAAGAGAGGCCGATTTTTTATAAGGATTTAACGGATTATCATCAGCTTTATGATGGGTTGCCCGTTGGTTGCCGGCACTGTTGGTGTGCCTCGATCGTCGAGTACAATTTAGCCATTTCCGCCCGGATTGATTCTTTTTGGAATCTTGTCGAAAACGAAACTCATCTGCTCAATCAATGATTTCCATCGTAACCGGCAAGCGTTGCAGAAGAATTCAATGATGTCTTTTTGTGTCACTTTCGACCTCCCGAATTTCCGATCATAAAAAATCAAGGGGATCTCTTTAATTTTGGCGCCCTTCCTAAGCAATTCATATAAAAGCGTGATTTGAAAACCATAGCCTTTTGTTTTGATATTTTCGGGATGGACTCTCTGAAATGTCGAAGCCCTCACGGCCCTGAACCCCGATGTGCAGTCATGGATATTGTGCAAGCCGGCAATCACTCTGGCAACCGTGTTGCCTCCTTTGCTGATGATCCAGCGTTGCAAGGGCCAATCCGGCGTTGCACCGCCTTTGATATAGCGCGAGCCTATGACGATGTCGTACCCTTTGTTGATCTCTTCTATGAATTGGGGAATCATTTCCGGAGGATGGGAAAGGTCCGCATCCATCTCGAAGAGGAGCTCAGCATTGAGTTTTTCGATAGCATAGGCAAATCCTTTCCAGTAGGCGGCCCCCAGACCTTGTTTCTGTCCCAGGAGAAGATGGATATTGTTGTATTCTTTTATAAACTTCTGTACGGACTCGGCTGTTTTGTCGGGACTGTTATCATCGGCAACAAGGATATGAAATTCGTGTTTTGGGATATTCTGGAAGACATGCTCCAGCCGAGGAATAATTTCTTGAATGTTTTCTTGTTCATTATAGGTTGGCAAGACTACGACCGTCTTCATCGTGGCGAAAGGTATGCGTAGAG